>JAITEX010000142.1 GCA_031281765.1 Eubacteriales Family XIII. Incertae Sedis bacterium
AACACACCTGCCCGGCCCGGGAGCGCGGTACATCGCTCCCGGGCGATAACAGAAACGGAGGGAGATTATGCGAAAATCGAAACGGGTTCTTGCGGCGGTTTTAGCCGTAGTACTGATCATTTCGGCGGCGGCGCTGACGGCGGCGTGCAGCGGTAAATCGGAGAGCAGCATTTCGGACGAGGCGCTGTCAACTGCGGACGCAGGGGATGCAAGCTCATCCTATTCGGAGGCGGCGATGGCGGAGAGCGGCGCGGGTTCTGCGGCGATGGACACTGCGGCGACCGGCGGGGACGCGGGAAGCGCTGCGGTTGCCGAGGGGCGCAAGCTTATCAGGAGGGTCAGCATACAGACGGAGACGAAGGCGCTCGATACCTTTATGGAACGCGCCGAGGCGGATGTCAAATCCGCGGGCGGGTATTTCGAAAACAGGACCGAGAGCGATGATTACAACGGTTCCGGGATACGATCCGCCTCGTTTACGGTGCGCGTTCCCGTCACCAGGGCGGACGGGTTTATCGACTCCATCAAGGAAAACTCGAATGTGACGCACAGCAGCGAAACGACGGAAGATGTGACGCTCATCTATACGGATACGGAAAATCTGAAAAAGATGTATGAGCTGGAACAGCAGAATCTGCTGAAAATGCTGGAAGACGCGACGAAAATATCCGATATGATGGATATTGAACAGCGGCTTGCGGAAGTGCGTTACAATCTGGAAGCGCAGACCTCTCAGCTGCGGACCTATGACAATCTCGTCGATTACGCGACGATAGACGTAAATGTCCGCGAAGTCGAGTATCTCACGACGCCGAAAAAGGAAAGCGCGGGGACGCGTATCAGCAAGGGCTTTTCGGGCAGCCTCGGCTCGCTCGCGGGCGGCCTGCAGAATTTCGGGGTCGGGTTTATAATAGCGCTGCCGTACTTGCTCTTTGCCGCGCTCCTCGCCATCATCGTCTACATCGTCGTGCGACGCGTGATAAAACGCGCAGTGAAACGGAGGGCGGAGAAGAATATCGGGGAGCGCTGATTATCCCCTCAGCTATTGATACGCGCGGCATTCCGTCGCGCGTATTTTTTTAATACGAATTTAACAGAAGAAACACACGTTTAATGGTATTATAGTGTGGGAGGCAATATGAGTATTTGGAAAGCAATAATTTTGGGTCTTGTACAGGGCCTGGCGGAATTCCTGCCCATTTCGAGCTCGGGACATCTCGCGATACTTCAGCACTATCTCGGCATAGATGCAAGTAATGCGCTCGTGTTTACCGTGCTGCTCCATCTCGGCACGCTGGTAGCGGTTTCTGTGGCGTACCGGCGTGATATAGCGGAACTGATAGTGGAATTTGTGCGTATGATAGGGGATATTTTCACGGGGAAAGGCCCCGGGCTTCGCGAAAACGATATGCGGAAACTTGCCGTGATGATACTCGTTGCGACGATTCCGGCGGCGGTGTGCGGCGTTCTGTTCGACAGCTTTATAGCGCGCGTCTTCACCTCAATAATACTGATTGGCGTCTGCCTTATCATCACGGGTACGGCGCTGTTTGTGGCCGAGCGTATCGCGTCGGGCAAACGGGACCTGCACCGGGCGAATTTCCGCAACGCGTTTACGATAGGGCTGTTTCAGGCTATTGCGCTTTTGCCGGGCATTTCCCGTTCCGGTTCTACGATAGTCGGCGGCCTCGTACTCGGGTTCAAACGGGATCTCGCCGTACGGTTTGCGTTTCTCATTTCCATACCGACCGTACTCGGCGCCGTCGTGCTCGAGATACCGGACGCCATTAAAGCGGGCATCACGGGCGATATGTTCGTTCCCGCGCTTATCGGTATAATTGTTTCGGCTGTTTCGGGGTTTATCGCAATCAAGGCGATGATACGCGTGGTGACGTCCGATAAACTGATGTTTTTTTCAATCTATACGTGGGCGGTCGGCGCCATCGTTATCGTGACCGCTCTGTTTCATGTGGGAGGAACGGTGTAAATGGCGAAAAAAAAGGCGAAGAGTACGCGCGGCGGGAAAAAGAAGCAAACGACCACGGGAATCCGCAGCGGCCCCGGCCGCGTCATCGCGGGAATCATCTGTTTCGCGGTAGCCGCGCTGCTTGTCGTTGCGTTTTACTTCAAATCCGCGGGAGCGTTCGGAAGCGCCATTACGGGATTCTTTTTCGGCGTATTCGGCAAGCCCGGCTATGCCGTGCCGATTATCTTTATCGCTGTCGGCCTGCTTGTGTTTATCAGAAAACATCCGCTGAAATTGGGTCGGAACGCGGCTTATCTTTCGGGAATCTATTTCGCGTTCATCCTTATCTTCGCGGGCTTCGATATGGATTCCGCAGCTTCGCCGCTGAAAGGCGCGGAACTTTCTCAGGTCTATAAGGCAAGCGCGAACGGAAACGCCGGCGGTATTATCGGCATGTACGTCGACGCGGGGCTCGTCAAGATACTCGGCGTAGCGGGTATGTTCATCTTCGGCTTTGTCTTGCTCGCGATACTGTCGGTGCTGATGTGCTATCCGTATGCGGCGCCGCATTGGGAAAGCCACGCTGAGAAAAGGGCCGTGAAAAAACAGGAGCGGGCGGAGCGGAAAGAAGAACGGCGTCGCGCGAAGGAAGCGCGGTTTACCGGCGAGGCAATCACAAAGAAAACGGGGTTTATTGATTCGCTTGCCGAGGGCGGCGGCCCCGGGGAATACCGGGCGGTAACCGAGGCGAAGCAGGCAAAGATACTTTCGGCGGTCAATGACGACGAGACGATTACGGGGGACGCGGGGGACGACATCATCGCGAGCCGGAAAGCGGATACCGGGCTGCATCCCGAGGAGATACTGACGGGCTACGGCGTCGATCCGGTACGCGTCGGTGAGCCCGGAAAAGGGCTCGGCGATGAATACAATGAAGGTTTTGCGTCGCCTTCGCGGCCCGGGGGGCGTGAAAAGGGCAGTGGCGCGGGCGGCGGCATAGCGGCTTCGGCTGCTCAGGCTTCCGCGAACGGCGTCGCAAGCGGCGGCGGGGAATCCGACGACCCCTTCGATTTCGACGACATCGACAGCTACGATCCGGAAGCGAACGCGGCGTCTATGGATGGAGCGCTTGCGGCCGCGAAGGCGCCGCCGCGCGTCAAGAAAGCTCCGCCGAAGCCGGATGCGCTCGCCTCATACAAACTTCCGCCCATCGATCTTTTGAACAAGAGCCGCCGGTCAGAGGGTATGCAAAACGCGGCTGATCTGCGCCACCGGGCGGGACGTCTTGAACAGGCGCTGAAAGACTTTCGCGTCGATGCGAGCGTCGTCAATGTGACGGTCGGACCGACGGTGACGCGCTACGAGGTCGAACCCGATATAGGCGTGAAAATACAGAGCATCAAGAGCCTTGAACCGGATTTGGCGCTGAAGCTCGAGGTGGACAGCGTACGCGTGGTGCCGATGCCGGGCAAGGCCGTTATCGGCATTGAGGCGTCGAATACGCGCACGACGCTCGTGACGCTGCGCGATATTATTGACTCACCGGAGTTTCGTATGGCGGATTCGAAGATTTCATTTGTGCTCGGCAAGGATATTTCCGGTACGCGCATGATAGAAGACCTCGCGGAAATGCCGCACCTGCTCATAGCGGGCACGACGGGGAGCGGCAAGAGTGTCTGCATCAACAGTATATTGCTCAGCATTCTTTACCGCGCGCGGCCGGACGAGGTCAAATTCATTATGATAGACCCGAAGATAGTGGAGCTGCGCAGTTACAATGACATACCGCATCTGCTGCTGCCGGTGGTTTCTGAGCCCGAGCGCGCGGCGACGGCCCTCGGCTACGCGGTGACCATTATGGAGGAACGGTACCGGAAGTTCGCGAATATGCGTGTGAGCAGCTTGCAGGATTACAACAAAAGAATTGCATCGGACGCGAACGAGGAAGTATTGCCGCAGATAGTCATCGTGATAGACGAGCTGTCGGACCTCATGCTTATCGCGCCCGCAAAGGTCCAGGAATACATCAACCGGCTCGCCGCCAAGGCGCGCGCGGCCGGCATCCATCTGATAGTCGCGACGCAGCAACCGCTCGCGTCCATTTTGACGAGCGTCATCAAGGCGAATATCCCGTCGCGCATCGCGTTTTCCGTTGCGTCGAATTCTTCGTCGCGCGTCATACTCGACGAACCCGGCGCGGAACGGCTGCTCGGCAAGGGCGATATGCTTTTCAAGTCGGTTTCCATGCGCGAGCCGGTGCGCATACAGGGCAGTTTTGTGAATATGAGCGAGGTGAAGAAGGTCACTGACTATATCCGCAAACAGATGGATCCGGACTACAGCCCCGACATTATGGAGGTCGTCACGGCAAATTCGACGGGGCAGTTGACGGAGGACGAAGATGAATTCTTCCGCGACGCGGTCGAGATGGTCGTTGCGGCCAAGCAGGCTTCCGTATCGATGATACAGCGCCGGTTCCGCATCGGGTATAACAGGGCGGCGCGTCTCGTGGATATGATGGAGGAGCGCGGCGTCGTCGCGGGGAGCGACGGGACGAACAAACCGCGCAAGGTGATTATGTCGAACGAACAGCTGAACGCATTTCTCGGCGAGGGACGCGCTGCTGCGGGCGGCCCTGACAGCGCTGCGGGTTCGGCACGTGATTCTGCGCCAGCCGGCGAAAGCGCCGGTTCCTACGACGAGCCGCCGTTCGATATGTCCGATGACGAGCCGGAAAGCGCCCCTGATGATGATACCGGCTATGCGGAAGATGACGAATGAGCGGTAAGGGCCGCGTCGCCGGGGCTCAGGCGGCGCCCGTGAGGGTCTATATAGAGACGCTGGGGTGTTTCAAAAACTTCGAGGATTCCGAACGGGCGGCCGGTTTGCTTGAGAGTGAGGGAATCACGCTCTGCTCAGATCCCGCGGACGCGGACGCCATTATGGTCAATACCTGCGGCTTTGTCGAGGACGCGAAACGCGAATCAATAGATCGCATATTTGAGCTTGCCGCGTATAAGGACGCCGGCGGCGCGAAAAAGGCGCTTGTCGTGACGGGCTGCCTGTCACAGAAATACGGCGAGGAATTATTCGCGGATATGCCGGAGGTCGATGCCTTTCTCGGGGTAAACGATTACGATAAACTGCCGGAGATACTCCTGGCTTTGACGGGAGCGGTTTCTGCGCGCGCCTCCGGGGACGGAGATGAGCCGGACCGGCGCATCGAGGTTTCCGGCAGGGCAGGGATACTCACCGGGCCGCGAAGGGCGCTTTCCGCGCGCTACAGCGCGTTTCTGAAAATTGCCGAGGGTTGCAGCAACAGGTGTACCTACTGCGCCATCCCCTCGATACGCGGCGACTATCGCAG
>JAITEX010000143.1 GCA_031281765.1 Eubacteriales Family XIII. Incertae Sedis bacterium
CTCGAGTTTCCGCAAAACGTCATTGCGAGCGAAGCGAAGCAATCCATAAGCATGATAAAAATGGATTGCTTCGTCGCTTTGCTCCTCGCAATGACGAATGTTTAGGCAAATACCCCATAAATATTGATATATCAATGCCTTTTATAAAAAACACGGAAACTAAAAAAAATGATATTGACAACGGGAGAAATAGCGTAATATAATTTATGTAGCAAGAGGGTTGCACCTTTGCACGGTGGTTACTCTCAATTATAGCTTACTATTGAAAGACCGCCGTTATGGTGGTTTTTCCTTTTCGTGAGGTGCGGCGCTATTCCCGGATGCGGTAGGAGTTCCTGCCGTCCTCTATCATGACTTCGTCCCAGACCTCGTCCGCGAGGAAGTTCGGATAGATGTGTTCGAGGTTTGCGATTTCTTCTCTTGAAAAGTAGCCGATGTCGTCGAGGACCTGGTCGTCGCCAAGCTCGGGATCCTCGCCAAGCTCTTCCTTGCCGCCGATGACGCGGCCAAGGAAGAAGTTCACGAAACGCTGGCCGCGTTCCCCGGAAACTTCTTCGATATGCCAGAGCAGGCGCCCCACGGAAATGATAAGCCCCGTCTCTTCGAGGACTTCGCGTATGGCGGCGTCCTGCGAGGTTTCGCCCTCTTCGATAGCGCCGCCCGGGGTCATCCAGATGTCCTTCCCCTCATGGCGCTGCATCACTAAAAGTATCTTGCCTTCGTTATTTGGTATGACTACGCGTACTCCTCCGGTCCACATTATTTCTTTACCTCACATTCATAGGAGCCGCCTGATTTGCGCGCAGCTTCGTTGCTCCTCGCTCGGGTCGCTCACGTACCGTCAAGTACGCTGCGCTCCCACTCGCTCCGGTGCGCCTTGCTGCGCACAAATCATTTCGGCTCGTATCTTACTTCATCTTTCATCCCAAGCGTGCTGCGCACAAGTCATTTCGGTTCGTATTTCAGCTTTATCTTTCTTCCTCAACCAACTTTGTCGCCGCGCACACGGCTTCTTCGGCCGACATCTCGACGACTTCTCCGCCGCGTCGCAGCTTGTATTCGACGACGCCCTCACCAGCCTTTTTCCCGACCGTAAGGCGCAGGGGTATGCCGAAGATGTCGGCGTCATTGAATTTGACGCCGGGCCGTTCGTCGCGGTCGTCTAACATGGTTTCGACGCCGCGGCTTTCGAGCTCCGCATAGAGCTTTTCCGCAAGCGCGGCCTGCACGGGATCGTCCGGTTTGACGAGCGTTATTATCACATGGTACGGCGCGACGGATACGGGCCAGATGGGCCCCTTATCGTCGTGGTTCTGCTCGACGACGGCCGCCATCGTGCGGGTCACACCGATGCCGTAACAGCCCATCACGATCAGCCGGTCCTCCTGGTTCTCATCCTTATAGACGGCGCCCATCGATTCGCTGTACTTCGTTCCCAGCTTGAACACCTGCCCGACCTCGATGCCGCGCGCTATCTTGAGCGGGGCGCCGCAGACAGGACAGGGGTCGCCCGCGCGAACGAGCTTCAGGTCGGCGGTGATGTCCGCCTCATAGTCGCGCCCGTAGTTCACGTTCAGCATATGCGCGTCCCGCTTGTTCGCGCCCGCGCAGAGGTTCTTCAGGCCGGGGACTTCGCTGTCGATAATAATGCGGCAGTCCCGCAGGCCGACCGGCCCCGTAAACCCGCCGACAGCCCCCGTCCGCGCGCCGAGCTTTTCCTCGTCGGCAAACGCTATCAGGTGTTCGGCCACGCCGCCGAGCGCGTTGCGCAGCTTCACTTCGTTCAGCTCGCGGTCGCCGCGGATAAATACGGCGATATACTCACTGACGGGATAGTCCTCTTTGTCCTCATAGATTTCGAAGAGCAGCGCCTTCAGCGTCTTTTCCTTCGGTATATCCAAGAACGCGGCGACCTCGTCTATCGTCTTTGCGCCGGGCGTCGCCACCTCACGGAGCGGCTGCATCTCTTCGCCTGAAGGCGCGGCGTCCGGCGTTTCGGCGCGTTCCGTCGTCGCGGCCATATCACAGACATCGCAATAGGCGACATCGCTCTCGCCGTATTCGCAGAGCGCCGTAAATTCCTCGCTGGCGTTGCCGCCGATGGCGCCGGAATCCGCCGCAACCGGCCGGAACGTCAGGCCGCAGCGCGTAAATATCTTCGTATAGGCCTCGCGCATATGCGCATAGCTCACGTCAAGCCCCGCCTCATCGCGGTCAAAGGAGTAGGCGTCCTTCATCACAAATTCACGGCTGCGCATAAGCCCGTAGCGCGGCCGCGCCTCATCGCGGTACTTCGTCTGTATTTGGTAGAGATTCAGCGGTAGCTGCCGGTAGGAGGTGATTTCGCTGCGCACGATGTCCGTAAACACCTCTTCGGCCGTCGGCCCGAGGCAGAACTCCCGGCCGTGCCGGTCCTTCAGCCGCCAGAGTTCGGGTCCGTACACCTGCCAGCGACCGGACTCGTGCCACAGTTCCGCCGGCTGGACGGGCGACGTTATTATTTCCTGCGCGCCCGCAGCATCCATCTCCTCACGGACTATTCTCTCTATCTTACGCACGACTCTGAGGCCGAGCGTCATAAACCCGTAGACGCCGGACACCGTTTTGCGAATCATGCCCGCGCGCAGCAGCCAGATATGGCTCGGTATCTCAGCCTCGCCGGGAACCTCGCGTAGTGTAGTGATGTGCGCCCTCGATAATCTCATAATTCCTCCTTTTACTCAACCAGTTTTAGCAGCGCCACCGCCTGCGCGCCGATGCCTTCTTCGCGGCCCGCAAAGCCGAGCCCTTCTGTCGTCGTGGCCTTGACACTGACGCGCGCCGCGTCTACGCCGAGCGCGGCGGCAAGCGAGGCGATGATTTCGTCCCGGTACGGCCCCATCTTCGGCCGTTCCGCGATAATAGTCATATCCGCGTTTGCGACGGCGTAGCCGCGCTCACGGACAAGCCGCATCACTTCCGCGAGCAGCGTCATGCTCGATATGCCTCGATACCGCTCGTCCGTGTCCGGGAATACGGTCCCGATGTCGCCAAGCGCGAGCGCTCCGAGCAGCGCGTCCATCAGCGCGTGCGTCAGCACATCCGCGTCCGAATGCCCGAGCAGGCCCTTCTCAAACGGAATAGGAACCCCGCCGAGAATCAGCTCGCGCCCCTCTGCAAGCGCGTGAACATCGAACCCCGTCCCTGACACAAAGGGGACGTTCTTTTTTGTGTCATCTCCCCGTTCCGCGTTCTCCAAATCCGCAGCGAACGTAATTTTCCTGTTCGCCGGATCCCCTTGCGTAATGACCACCCGCGCCGCGCCGTAGCGCAAGGCGACGCTGCCGTCGTCCGTCGCCTCGTAACCGTCGGCGGCGGCTTTCCGGTGAGCCGCAAGTATCATATCAAAGTCGAAGCCCTGCGGCGTCTGCGCCGCGTAAAACCACTTTCTCTCCGGAATCCGGTAGACCTCCGGAAACTCCCCGGCTGTTCCGGCGCTGCCCCCCGTACGCTCATCGACCTTGTACAGGGTATCCGTCACCGGTACGCACGGGACCGCCGCGCCGGTAGCCTCCGCGCCGCGCAGGACGTCTTCTATTATACTATCTGAAACAAAGGGCCGGGCAGCGTCGTGTATAAGGACAATATCCGCAGACCAAAAATGAACCGTCCCCTTTTTGGTCTTTTTGGTTAGCGCTTCGAGGCCGTTTCGGACGGACTGCGGGCGCGTAGCGCCGCCGGAGACAAAGCCGCGGACCTTCGTGAATCCGGCGGTAAGCCGGCGCGTCTCTTCCTCATATCCGGGGGCATAAATGATAAATATATCGTCGACAAGCGGCGAGTTCTCAAATACCCGGACGGTTGCGGCCAGCATCGGTTCCGCGCCTGTCCGACAAAACTGTTTCGGGCTATCCGCTCCGAAACGGCTTCCGGAGCCTCCCGCGGCTATCAGGGCCGCGACCTTCTTCTCTTTATACATAGCTACCTCGACACAAAAAGAACCGTCCCTTTTGTGTTATTTTGTGCGGGCGAATATCATGCGGCCCGCGGAGGTCTGCAGCACGCTCGTCACGATGACCTCTATCGTCTTGCCGATGTACCGCTTGCCATCCTCAACCACGATCATCGTACCGTCGTCGAGATAGCCGACCGCCTGCCCCTGCTCCTTGCCCTCTTTGACGAGAAAAAGCGTCATCTCCTCGCCCGGTAGGACCACGGATTTCAGCGTATTCGCGAGCTCGTTGATATTCAGCACCCCTACACCCTTGATGGAAGCCACCTTGTTCAGATTGAAGTCGTTCGTGACCACCTTGCCGTTCATGATTTGAGCGAGCTTCAGGAGCTTCACGTCGACTTCGGGTATATCGTCGAGCGCCTTCTCATTGTCCGTATTGTATATCTGTATGCCGTGTTCGGTTTGAATGCGGTTCAGCACATCGAGGCCGCGCCGGCCCCTGTTGCGTTTCAGGCCGTCCGAGCTGTCCGCGATATGGCGCAGCTCCACAAGGACGAATTCGGGTATCACGATGCTTCCCTCGATAAATCCCGTCTTCATAATGTCGGCTATTCTTCCGTCGATAATAACGCTCGTGTCGAGTATCTTCGGCGCGGCGCCGTCCGCACTACGCGATTTGCCGCTGCGCGGCGCGACCGAACGCCGAGCCATCAGCACATTGCGGATCATCTCCTTGCCGCGCCTGCCGCCGACGACGACGCCGAACCATACGAATATGATGTAGGTGAGTACGGTCAGCGCAACGCGCAGGTAATTATTCTCGATTCCCGCGAACGCGAGGCTGATAAGCGACGCGATAATAAGGCCGGTGATAAGGCCGACGGTTTCCGACAAGAGGTCCTGCCACGTTAGGTGCTTTATCTCATTTTCAACGCTGAGAGCTATGCGCGAACTGGCTTTTCTGAATGCGGGCGTCAGGATAAAGAATAAAAATCCAAAAATAAGTGCGAGTGCGACAGCGAGTAAAGACTTATGCAGGGTTGTCCACGTATTAAAGTCCATCGCGTCTAACTGAGGCGCCACATAGCAGAAGAGAAGGTACACGCCGTAGCCGGCAACGGCTCCGAGCAGCGTGATGCCGCCCCTTATGATTTTTCTTATCATGTCATATCACATCCTCCGTAGTTTGTACTGGTTTTGCGCGGCCCGACGTCTGTTTTCCGGGCGAAACTAAGCGCTGTCCCCGTAAACAAGCCTCTCTATAAGCACGGTGATTTCCTCTACGCATTTGTCGCTGACGAGAATGAGTTCACTGATGAGTATCTGTTTCGCGCTCGAAAGCATTTTCTTTTCGCCTGCCGAAAGCTTCTTAACCTTATCCGCGCGCATCAGGTTTCTTACCACCTCGCACACGCACCGTAGATCGCCCGTCTTCAGCTTGTCCATGTTGTCGCGATACCGCCGGTTCCAATTGCACGGCATATCCGTAGAATCGCCTCGCAGCGCCGACTCCACATTTTTCAGCTGCTTCTTATCAATGATCTCCCGTACGCCAACACAGTCGGTCTGGTCGCACGGTATCATTATTTTCATGTCGCCGACGGGTATCCGCAGAATATAATACTCGCGAATCTCGCCGAGTATACGTTGCTTCTCGATTGCCTCGATTATGCCCGCGCCATGCATCGGATAGACTATTCGGTCACCGATTGAAAACATACACCACCTCTGATATTCCTGTTTTTTCTATGCTTATAGTATAACCCGAAAGCCCCCCCGCGTCAAGGCGGGTTCTGCGGAAAGCCTTGATTTTCAAAGCAAAATAGGCGTTCAGCTTTTGAAAATTTGCGTTTCTTTATGGATTAGGCTATATTTATACCGTACTGATTTGGCAGGCATAAAAGCGCTGAAAGAGCGTTTGGATTGCGATAGGCTGGGGGAGGTAGGTGTACAATGGCTCTGGGAGATGAGGCGTCCGGCGGGCTGAGCAGGAACTCGCTAAAAATCATCGCTTGCGTCGCGATGCTGATCGATCACATCGGGGAAGGCTTCATTGAACCATGGGGGCAATGGTACTACCTCTCTCAATTTATCGGCTATTGCGCCGCGCCCATCTTCTTTTTCTTTATCGTCGAGGGATACCATCACACGGGAAACCGGAATGTCTATACGCTCAGGCTCCTCTCTTTCGCGGCGCTCAGCTATTTCCCCTTCATCATATATTTTTACGGTCCGGTGAGCGCCGGAAACGCGCTCCAGCTGAACATCATGTACACGCTGCTGATTGGCCTGCTCGTGATTCGCGTGCGGCATGAGATTCGGCGCGTCTGGCTGAAAATCATCCTGATTGCCTTGCTTTTCATCCTCTCCACCGCCGGTGACTGGAATTTTTACGCGCCGCTGATCATCCTGGCCTTTGACGTTTTCCGGGGGGACCGGAAAAAACAGTTGGCCGCCTATCTGCTCATCGCCTTGTTCTTCCGGCAGGGACAGATCGTCGGCCTGTTGAGCGGTTATTTCACAACCATCTTCGATAACCTGCTCCAACCCCGGTATATCGACCTCGATTTTTCCCCGGTCGGGAATATATGGCACTACCTGGGCCTGTTCCTGCCCGCTGCCCTTCTGCACTTCTATAATGAAAACAAGGGAGCGGCCGCCCCGGGAGCGAAATGGGGCTTCTACCTCTTTTACCCGGTCCACCTCGCCATCCTCGCTTTCATCAAATACGTGCTTCTGTAAGAATCAGCTGCGCCGGAGCTGAGAACGCCGAACGCTATTTATTGACGTATGCAAGAGAGAACGTCAGTGTATCTTCGTATGTGCCGGTGCTGGTGACGGTATCCCAGCTCAGCGGTTTTACGTAAAAGATATATGGGGTCTCATCCCCGGTTTCAAACTCGGCGATAACGCCACCGGTCTGGACCTTCTCATTCTTATCGCTTTTTAATATATTGTACGTCGCGTAAGAAGTATCATCATTTTTGTTTATCAATCTGAATACTTCTCCGATTGCGTTATCTGACTTCACATATACCGCTACTTTTTTGCCCGGATCAAGCACCATATGAGAGGGGGTCAGTGATGCGGCAACCTCTGTGGTTGAATCATAGCTCACGGGAATATTTTTGGGTATGGTTACGGTGTATGTGGGGCTGACGGTGGTAGTTACCGTGCTGTCACCGATATCTTCCTGCAAAGGCGGGTTCGGCGGACTCGGTTCACTCGACGGCCCATCTACTAGCGGACCCGGATCCCACGCAAAGGCCGGGCCGGTGCCCAGCGACAGTACCATCGCCAGTACCGTTATGATTGCTAAAAGTTTTTTCATTTCTCTTTTATCTCCTTCCAAATTTCTTTATTTATAAGGTATCCGCCGATACCAACCGGTAGGGGCTCCTGCCCCCGTTCGCGTTATCCCTTCACGCCGTAAGCTATGGTGAATACGAGGCTGCCCGTATAGTCCCCCGATGTGGTGGCGGGCTTCCAGTCGGGGACGGCGACATGGATGACCTTGCTCATGCCGGCCCGGTCAAAATCCGCGACAACACCGCCGACGGCCGTGTCGCCGGGTGACTTGACCACATAGGGCAGCGTGTCCGAGCCGTTTTGCAGGACGAAAGCGCCGCTCTTGTCGCCGCCTTTCACCGCGACGGTGACGTGGTGGTTCGCGGCCAGACGCCATTGCCCGGTCGCGGCGACCGTGAGGGGCTTGCCCGACGTATCCGCGAACGGGACGGTAAGGGCGGCGGGAACGGTGACGGTATAGGCCGCGGTGGCGGTAGCGGTGATGACCGTGCCGCTCGAGCTTTGCGCGGCGGCAGGCTGGGCGGTAATAAGCGCGAGCAGTAGTGCGATAGACAGCGTCATAGATACGAGTTTTCTCATAGCGGGAATCTCCTTCAACCTTTTTTACTGAGCCACAAGCGTCGTCGCGACCTCAGCGCCGTTCATCGGGCTGTGACTGTCGTCCAAGCTGGCTGTGGCAATGCGGATAATGGCTTTGTGCTGCCCCTTGGGCAGGCTATGCTTCAAGGCTTGCCGGGAAACGCTTTCGCCCGGCGGCACCCAATCGGATTCGTACAGTGTTTCGTCCGAGCCCTCCAGGACAATCTCAAACTTGAAATAGCAGGGATTGCCTTCGGGGTTCAGCAGCGCTACGCGCAGTTCCCGTGAGTCCGCGGCTACCGGTATCTCTGGATAGCCGGGAATCTGGATGCCCTGCGACGCCCCGCCGATGTTCTGCGGTATGTCCGTGTCGGTTCCGGCATCGGCGTCTATCACAAAATCGCCCGCGATAGGCGCGTTGTCGTCATTAAGCAGTTTTGGCAAGCCTAAAAGGATGAACGCCTCTATAGCGAGCAGAAGCGCGACGAGGATGAGCCAAAAAACGGGCGTCCTCTTTTTCCTCTCTTTCTGATTGCTTGTCATGTTTATCCCCTTTCATTTCTCTCTTTCATGAATTTTCCCCTCTATAGAGATGATACCCACTTTTTTCTCTTTTTAAACATTTCCGGCGAATCTTTTTTATCAGAGGGGTATCCGGATTTAGCGCCGGGGCGCCATTATGGTATTATAATAGGGAAGAATGCAGCATATGAGTGAACTGGTAAGCGACACAACTTCGGGTTGGAGGAATAGATACAATGGCAACGATTTTAATAGTGGATGACGAACAGAAAATCCGGAATGTCATCAAGGAATACGCGGAGTTCAACGGTTTTACGGTGAGCGAGGCGGCGGACGGCATGGACGCGGTGAATATGGTCCGCGAGAACGACTACGATATTATCATAATGGATGTGATGATGCCGAAACTCGACGGGTTCTCCGCGGTGAAAGAGATACGGAAGGTCAAGGACATTCCCGTCATTATGCTTTCGGCGCGCGGCGAAGAATACGACAAGCTGTTCGGCTTTGAGCTCGGCATAGACGATTACATCGTGAAGCCGTTCAGCCCGAAGGAACTGATGGCGCGTATCAATGTGGCGCTCACACGCCGGTCCCCCGCGAAGGACGAACCGGAGAAGCTCATCTTCGACGGGGTTGAAATCAGCATCCCTGCCCGCCAGGTGACGGTGGACAAGCAGCCGGTGGAACTGACGCCGAAGGAATACGATTTGCTGTTCTATCTGGCCGAGCACCGGAACATCGCCCTTTCGCGCGACCAACTGCTGCGCGACGTCTGGGGCTACGATTATTACGGCGATGACCGCACGATAGACACGCATATCAAGAATCTCCGGAACAATCTCGGCCCGTACCGCGACAAGATAGTGACGCTTCGCGGCGTGGGCTACAGATTCGAAGCGTAAGATGGCGCAAAAATCCTCCCGCAAACCGCGCATCGACCGAAAAAGCCTCCGGTTCAAACTGGGGACGTATTTCTTCCTGTTTACGGGCGTCATGCTGCTCATTATCTGGGCGCTGCAATCCTTCTTCCTGAACAATTATTATCAGGAGATGAAGATACGCGAAACCATGTCCATCGCTTCGAAAATTGAACTCCTGTACCGGACGGGCGACGCGGCCAAGATACGCAAGCAAATATCGGACATCTACGAAAGCAACGATATGTATATCGATATTGAAACCGAACAGGGCAGGCCGATATTCATTCCTGACATCAACGAGGAGGACTACACAGGCAGCCCGACGGCGCCGCCGCCGGAGGCCGAAACGGCCGAAGATCAGGCCGCAAACCAGAAAGAGACCACGAGCGAGGACGAAGCCACTACGCCTCACCTGCCGGCGAGCGTCTATCGCGCGCGCATAGGGGAACTGAAGGAACAGCTTGAAAAGAGCGAGGAGAAAAGCATCAGCAGGCAAGTGACGGATCCCGACACGGGCCTTATTACGCTCGAATACGCGGCCTATCTGTCATCGGACGATGAGGACCGCAGCATCCTGTACATATTCTCCCCGCTCTTTCCGATGCAGTCCACCATCGAGATACTCTCCAGCCAGTTGGTGTACATACTGATCATCACGCTGATAATAGCGCTCTTAGTCTCGCTCTACCTGTCGACCCGCATCGCGACGCCGCTGACGCGCATTACGGAATCCGCGCAGCGCCTCGGCCAGGGGGAATACGGCATTACGTTTGAGGGCGCAAACTATTCGGAAATCATCGAGCTTGCGGACACGCTCACTTACACGTCGATGGAGCTTGCGAAAACGGACAGTATGCAAAAGGATGTCATCGCAAACGTGAGCCACGATCTGCGAACGCCGCTGACGATGGTCATTTCCTACGCGGAGATGATACGCGATATTTCGGGCGAGGACCAGAATAAGCGCTCCGAACACCTGCAGGTCATTATTGACGAGGCGGAACGGCTGAACCTGCTCGTATCGGATTTGCTTGAGGTCTCGCGGATGCAATCGGGAGAGATGCGGATAGAGCGGCAAGCGTTTTCACTGAAAACGGCTATCGAGAATATTCTGCAATCCTATACGGGGTTCGTGGAGCAGGAGGGCTACAAGCTCATCTTTATCAGCCGCGGCGTCGGCCTCGTGACGGCGGACGAAGCGCGCATCAAGCAGGTCATTTCCAACCTGATAAGCAACGCCATCAAATATTGCGGCCTCGACCGGACGGTGGAGGTGCGCATGACCGACGAGGAGGGCTACGTCCGGTGCGAAATCAGCGACCACGGCATCGGCATACCGAAGAAGGACCTGCGGCATATATGGGAACGCTATTACAAGGCGAGTACGAACTACCAGCGTTCGGCGAGTTCGGGGCTCGGCCTCTCCATTGTCAAGGAGATACTGCTGATGCACGGAGCGAATTTCGGCGTCGAAAGCGCCCTGCGCAAGGGCAGCACGTTTTGGTTTGAGCTGAAAAAGGCGGAAACGGAGCCGGATGTGGCCGTGGCTGAGGCGAAGATGGACGGCGCCGGGGCTGAGATGGACGGCGTCGGGACCGGGGCGGAGAAGGTTTCCGCGTTCGGAGCCGGGGCCGGCGCAGGGGCGAAGGTCGACGCGTTCGGGGCCGGGGCGGAGATGGACGGCGCAGGGGCGGGTCCCGTTGCGGCAACGCGCGGAGATGATGAGGACGATGTGACGATAGCGGGTAAACGCCAGTCCCATTCGGTGACGGCGAAGGATGACGCCGATGATGGCAACAAAGGGAAGGTTGACGCGTTCGGGGCCGGGACGAAGAAAGTTTCCGGAACCGGGGCGCCGAAGGTTTCCGGGGCCGGGGCGCCGAAGGTTTCCGCTTCCGGGGCCGGGGTGAAAAAAGTCGGCGCCGGCGATGACGATATGATAATCATAGAGGACAGGGCTTCGCGCAAGATGGCCGTCGGCATATACCGCGATGAAACGCCGGATGACGGGAGCGAAGGTTGACGCGGCATGGCTAAAAAACCTGAAACGGTCTATATATGCAGCGAGTGCGGATACGAGAGCCCCAAGTGGATGGGCATGTGTGTCTGCGGCGCGTGGAACAGCTTTGTCGAGGAAAAAGTCCAGAGCGGCGGGCCGGTCAGCGGCGCTGTAGCCGGCAGTGTTCCGCATAGAGCAGGAAAAGCCGTTCGGCTTTCGGACGTCGGCTCGATAGAACGCGACCGTCTCAACACGGGCATCGGTGAGCTGAACCGCGTACTCGGCGGCGGCATTGTACCGGGTTCGCTCTCGCTGATAGCCGGAGAACCGGGTATCGGCAAGTCCACGCTGATATTGCAGACGGCGCTGTCGATTGCGAGC
>JAITEX010000147.1 GCA_031281765.1 Eubacteriales Family XIII. Incertae Sedis bacterium
ATACCGAAAAGACAAAGACCCGGCGCTGCCGGACGAAATCGAACACGCATACCCGGACTATGGGCTGTATCCCGAACTGACAAGGGATGCAGCCTTTGGTTTTTTAACGAGAGGGTGTCCAAATTGTTGCGGTTTTTGTTTGGTCGGTTGCAAAGAGGGCAAACAAAGCGTCCATGCCGCCGATTTATCCGAGTTTTGGCACGGTCAGCGGCATATCAAGCTGATGGACGCGAACCTGCTGGCCTGCGACAAAGCGGAAGGACTGCTCGTATCGCTTGCTGAATCCGGCGCGACCCTTGACTTCACGCAGGGGCTTGACGCCCGGCTCATAACCGGGGACACGGCGCGGCTGCTCGGCGGCATAAAAACCAAGATGGTACACTTCGCTTTCGATCTGATGCGGAATGAAGCGGAAATTATCCGGGGATTAGAGCTGTTCCGTAAACACTCGCACCTTACAAGCCGCGAGTGCAAGGTCTATGTCCTCACGAACTACGACACCACCCACTCGGAGGACTGGTATCGCGTCAAACGGGTAATGGAGCTTGGTTTTCAGCCGGATGTGAGAATTTACAGGAAAGGGACGCACGATAAGTTTCTTACTGATTTATCACGTTGGGCGAACAATTCTCGCATTTACCGTGCCTGCGGCTTTGAGGACTATACGCCGCGAAAGGACGGGAAGCGCTGCGGTGAGCTCTACGGCAATATTATAGGAAAGGAAGCACCCAATTGAAAAACGAAAACACAATTACGCTCGGCTCGCTATTCGACGGCATTGGGGCTTTCCCCTATGCCGCTTCTTTTTTCGGGATAAAGGCGGTGTGGGCGAGCGAGATATTGCCGAACGCCGTCTCCGTAACGAAGCGCCGCTTACCGAATATGGAGCACTTGGGCGACATAACGAAGCTCGACGGCGGCGCAGTCCCGCCCGTTGACGTGCTGACTTTCGGATCGCCCTGCCAGTCGTTCAGCGTCGCCGGGCCGAGAACGTCTTTCGCCGGGAAATCCGGCTTATTCTTTGAAGCAATCAGGATCATAAGGGAAATGAGGTGTGCCACGGATGGAAAATATCCGCAAATCGCGATCTTTGAAAACGTCCCCGGCGTTCTCAGCATCGACGGGGGACGCAGTTATAAAGCCATTGTCGAGGCGTTCTGCGAAGCCGAAGTTCCAATGCCTGCTTCCGGCAAATGGGCGAACGCCGGAATGGTGCGAGGGGGAAGCGCTGATTTCGCTTGGGTCGTCAAGGACAGTCAATATTTCAATGTACCACAGCGAAGAAAGCGCCTGCTTGCTGTCGCAGATTTTACAGGACGGCGCGCCGCCGAAATACTCTTTGAGCCCAAAAGCCTGCGCGGGTATTTTGCGGCGCGCAAGTCTGCGCGGAAAGGAACTGCCGCCGATACTGAAAGCGGCGCTCACAGAGCGGGCCGTGGAACAGCCGGATTCAACGGATACCGAAGCGCAGTCGGCAGCATCGAGTATGCCGAAGAACGCGCGCCGTGCCTGAATACGGTCATGCCCTCGAATGTCGCCGTCTTTATGGCGGGTCAAGCCAAGAACGCGCGGAGCATCGCGTACAGCGAAACGCTCTCGCCCACGCTCAAAGGCGCGGCGAGCGGGCTGAACCGAACACCGAGCGTACTATGCGTGGCGACAGGGCAAGCGGACGCGTCGGCTGCGGCTTACGACGACTTATCCCCCACTTTGACGCTCAACCACGAAGCGCCGTACATTTGCAAGGAGCAGACCGCTTACGGCATCTGCTCGCATAACAGCCGCTCAATGCCGGGAGGCAATCCGTTTTCCGGAATTTGCGAAGCGGAGACGTGCGGGACGCTCGACCGGTCGTGCGCAAACCCCGTTTGCAATCAAAGCGGCGTCGCCGCAGTTGAGCCGAAAATCGCCCGGACGCTTATGGCGCGGCACGATGGGAGTCCCTGCGCCGACAGAGGTCAAAACATCATCGTGTTCGCGCAGAACCAACGCGACGAGGTGCGCGACCTCGACGATGTTGCGGGCTGCCTTGCGGCTGAGTCGGGTATGAAGCAGCAGACTTACGTTATGCAGACCCGCAATAACTGCCTTACCCCGTGGGACAAACAGCAATCGCGGATTCACACGCCGAACGGAGCGTCCCCTACGCTCGCGGGCGCGGACGGGGGCGGCGGCAGGAATCCGGCGGGCCTTATTATGACGGAGGTTCACCCGAACGTCACGGGAACTCTGCTCGCGTCCGGCGCGGGAATGTCCCGCCCGAGCGGTATGTGCGGCGAAACGGATTTAACCGTCACTTACGCGCTTCAGGGCAATATGATAGGCAGAAAGGAGGAAAACGGGCCTCGCGGCGACGGAGTGAACAAAGAGATCAGCTTTACGCTTACCGCAACCGATACGCCCGCAGTCGCCGCCGTGGATTGCCGAAACCTATGCGAAAACGGTGAAATGAGCGGCACACTGGCGGCGAAAAGCACAGGCGGTTATTCTCTCAACTATCAAAATCCCGTCCGTGACGGCTATGTTATCCGCAGGCTGACCCCGACTGAGTGCGAACGCCTGATGGCGTTCCCGGATGGGTGGACGGAATACGGGCATGACGGCAAAGCCATGAGCGACTCCGCGCGGTATCAGATGCTCGGCAACAGCATCGTCGTCAACGTGCTTGCCTATATCATGCAAAACGTCGCGGAGCATCTCGGAGAGGGACGGGCGCTATGAATCCAACCCTATACCCCATTACATTCAAGGAAGCTTGTGAATTTATCCGTGAGAATCACCGCCACAA
>JAITEX010000160.1 GCA_031281765.1 Eubacteriales Family XIII. Incertae Sedis bacterium
TGCCGTACTACCTGCTGATGCTGCTTATTATTGCGGCGGGCGTGATATATCTTGCGGTCCGTTCGCGCAGAAAGACGGAACCCGAGGCGTAAGGAGAGCGCGCGGGGAACCGGGTCATAACACACGAGGAACGCGCCCCCTACCCCGGGGCGCGCTCCGCAAGGAACAGTAAAGAGACTATGCAAGAAACAGTTGCCAACAGAATAGAGAGCCAAAACGTTGCAGCGCCCGAACGCGCCGCCGGAATCGGCGTGAAAGCGGTGCGTATGGCGCATAGAGCGGTGAACCTGGCGGTTTTGATTGCCGTCTTAGTATTATTCGCGGTGTGCTGTTATGCCCTCTGGGATTCCGCGCAGACCTATCAGGCGGCGGACGCGAAGCGCTATGAAGTCTATAAACCCACGGCGGAGAACGAAGGGAAGTCGTTCACGGAGCTGCGCGAACTGAATCCGGAAGTCTCCGCATGGCTCACGGTCTACGGCACGAATATCGATTATCCGATAGCGCAGGGCCCGGACAATATGAAGTACGTCAATACGGACGCGGAGGGAAACCCCTCCCTTTCGGGCGCCATCTACCTTGACTACCGCAACAGCCCGGACTTCTCGGATATGAGCAATATTATCTACGGGCATCATATGAAGAAAAACGTGATGTTCGGCGACCTCGGGTTGTTCGCGGAGAAAACCTACTTCGATGAAAGGCGTTACGGGAACCTGTATTACGGCGGCAGTGACCACGGGTTGGAGATATTCGCGTTTCTGAAGGCCGATGCCTACGATACGGATGTGTTCCGCGCGGGCGCAAAGGACACGGGCGCGCGGGACGCATACCTGAGCCTGCTGCTTGACAAGGCTGAACTGACGCGGGATATATCCTTGAATGACGACGACCGGATACTGCTGCTGTCCACCTGCTCGCCGAACGAGACGAATGAACGGTATATCGTACTCGCGAAAATTTCGGACGCGGTGTTTGAGGACATTTTCGGAGAGGATGTGCCGGGCAGCGCGTGGTCCGTGGACGGGGCCCTCGGCCTGTGGGCGTCGCTGCCTCTGTGGGCCAAGATAGCGATAGCGGCGCTGCCCCTGCTGCTCCTGCTGCTGCTCATCTTCGGTCGCCGAAGGAGGAAAAAGCGCGAGGAAGCCCGGCGGGCTATCGCCGCAGAAAAAAGCGCGGATACGGCGCAACGCGAAACAGATGGGTTGCGGTAAAAACTAAAGAGAAATGTTTACCGTGGCGCCGGCCGGCAGGATTTCCTGCCGGCCGGCGCTTTTTGCGCCGTTCCCGTCCCGGTGAGTTTGATATAATAGAAGGCGTATGGGCGTAAAGGCCGGAGGACGCTTTCAATGGGGGCGCCGGCAGTAAGGAGGCGAACATGAAAATTACTATCACGAAGGATGGGCCGTATGTGGTTTCGGGGGATGTGCCGCTGAATCAGGCGAGGATCGAGCAGGACGCCGACGGCAACAGTATCGCGTGGGGCAAGGGGAAAACCTACGAAACGGGCGAGACGTATGCGCTCTGCCGCTGCGGGCATTCGAAGAACAAGCCGTTCTGTGACGGTACGCATGCGAGCATCGGCTTCGACGGCACGGAAACAGCGAGCCGCGAGCTCTATGCGGAGGCGGTGAAAATCTACGGCGGCGGGACTATCGATATGATGGATCGCCGGGAACTCTGTCAGGTAGCGCGGTTCTGCGACGTGATAAACGCGTGGCAGGAGGCGATGAAGTCGTCGGAGGCGCATCCGGAGCATGAGGAAGTGGCGACGCGCGAGGCGTGCAACTGCCCGTCGGGGCGGCTGACGGTGCGCAAGGACGGGGTCGAGATAGAGTATGACCTGCCGCAGGAGATCAGCCTCGTGGAGGATCTGTATTATGATGTGAAAGGGCCGCTGTTTGTAAAGGGCGGCATTACGTTGGTCGGCGCGGACGGGACAGAATATGAGGTGCGGAACCGCCGGACATTATGCCGGTGCGGGGCGTCGCTCAATCTGCCGTTCTGCGACTCGACCCATCTGAGATGCGAACATATGAAAGGACTTGACGAATAACAGTATATGGAGAGTAATTTTATTCACGAATTTATCGACGAGGATATTGCAGAGGGCCGGTACGGTTACGAGGGGAAGCCTATTTATACGCGGTTTCCGCCGGAGCCGAACGGCTACCTGCATATCGGGCACGCGAAGGCAATCTGCCTGAATTTCATGACGGCGCGGAAGTACGCGGGGCTTTGCAACCTGCGGTTTGACGATACGAACCCCCTGAAGGAGGATACGGAATACGTCGAATCGATAGAGGAGGACGTGAGGTGGCTCGGTTTCGAATGGGACGAGCTGTGTTTCGCGTCGGACTATTTTGACAGAATGTATGAGTGCGCGTGTGAGCTGATCCGGAAGGGGCTTGCGTATGTGGACGACTACACGGCGGACGAGATACGGTTGACGCGCGGGACGCTCACCTCGCCGGGTACGGAGAGTCCCTGCCGCGAGCGGGCGCCCGGGGAAAACCTGCGGCTGTTTGAGGAGATGAAAGCGGGGAAGTATGAGGACGGGGCGCATGTGCTGCGCGCGAAAATCGATATGGCTTCTCCGAATATGAATATGCGCGACCCCGTGCTTTACCGCATCGCGCATTCGGACCACCATAGGACGGGCGCCGCGTGGTGCGTCTACCCGATGTACGACTTCGCGCATCCGCTTGAGGACGCGATAGAAGGTATCACGCATTCGCTCTGTACGCTCGAGTTTGAGGATCACCGGCCGCTGTATGACTGGGTACTGGAGTCCTTGGAATGGCCGACGGCGCCGCGGCAGATAGAGTTTGCGCGGCTGGCGGTGACGCATACGGTGATGAGCAAGCGGCTGCTGAAACAGCTTGTGGATGACGGCTCGGTGGAGGGTTGGGACGACCCGCGTATGCCGACCATTGCCGGTATGCGCCGACGCGGCTATACGCCCGAGGCGATCCGGAATTTCTGCGAGCAGATAGGCGTGGCGAAAGCAAATTCCGAGGTTGACATTGAATTTCTCGAACACTGCGTGCGCGATGACTTGAAGGCGAAGGTCCCGGCGCGGAATGTGGTATTCGACCCGATAAAGGTCGTGATAACGAATTACCCGGACGTTTCTCTTGAGCCGGCCGAGATGGAGAACAGCCGCGAGGCGCCGGAGCTTGGAACGCGGACCGTTCCCTTCGGACGCGAGATATATATAGACGGAGCGGACTTTATGGAGGAGCCTGTCAAAAAATACTTCCGCCTCTTTCCGGGCGGGGAAGTGAGGCTGAAAGGCGCGTATTTCATCAGGTGCGACGAAGTCGTGAAGGGCGAGGACGGCAGCGTCAAGGAACTGCTCTGCACCTACGACCCCGCGACAAAGAGCGGCGCGGGCGAGCCGGTGCGCAAGGTCAAAGGAACGATCCACTGGGTCGAGGCGAGCACGGCGGTAGAGATACGCGTGCGTGAGTGCGGCTATCTGATGAAGAAGAACGCGGATGGCGCGTACGAATTTGACCCCGCATCCCTGAGCGAGACGGTCTGCATGGCCGAACCGTCGCTTGCGGAAGCCCGTCCGGGCGAGCGATTCCAGTTTTTCCGGCACGGCTACTATGTCGCGGACGGGAAGCTGACGGATGCGGCGCCGGGCGGCGTCAAGGTATTCAACAGCATCGTCGGGCTAAAGAGCTCGTGGAAGCCCGCCGCGGAGCCGGAGAGGTGAGGAGCGCAGAAATGGTTGTGGAGCGATGACGCATGGAATATTATTCCATATAGAATGGATGAAAAAATGGATTATTATACTGAATCGGTGAATATGCACCGGAGGCTCAGGGGCAAGCTCGAGGTGAAAAGCAAGGTCCCGCTGAGGACGAAGGACGACCTTTCCACGGCCTATACGCCGGGGGTGGCGCAGCCCTGCGTCGAGATACGGGAGAATCCCGAGGCGGCGTATGAGCTGACGATAAAAGCGAACACGGTGGCCGTGGTCAGCGACGGCAGCGCGGTCCTCGGCCTCGGCAATATTGGCGGGCTCGCTTCGCTGCCCGTGATGGAGGGCAAGGCG
>JAITEX010000091.1 GCA_031281765.1 Eubacteriales Family XIII. Incertae Sedis bacterium
GCGGCCGCGGCAAGCGCCGGGCTTTCCGGCTTTGAGGCCCTGTCCGGCATTCCGGGGACGATAGGGGGCGCGGTCTTTATGAACGCGGGCGCCTATGACCACGAGATACGTGACATTGCGGCCACGGTTTCGGCCTATGACCCGGTAAAGCGCGAAACGGTAAGCATAGGCGCCGAAGACGCGGGATTTGTCTATCGGGGCAGCAGGTTCAGCCGCTCGGGTGAAATTGTCCTCGAAGCTACCTTCCGGCTGACGCGCCGCCCCGAAGCGGATATACGGGCTGATATGAGAGACTATGCGCGCCGTCGCCGGGAAAAACAGCCGGTGGAACTGCCGAGCGCGGGCAGTTTTTTCAAGCGTCCGCCGGGCGCCTATGCGGGAGCGCTTATCGAGAAGGCGGGCCTGAAGGGCCGGCGCGTCGGCGGCGCGCAGGTCTCCGAAAAACACGCGGGCTTTATCGTCAATACGGGCGGCGCGACCACCGCCGACATCCTCGAACTCATGCGGCTCGTCCAGAACCGGGTACTCGAACACTCGGGCATTCTGCTCGAACCCGAACCACGTATACTCCCGGCGCTCCCGGACACAAACCGGGCGATTGACAGTTAGCGTATAGAGCGCGGTATAATATACGTATGGAACGCATAGAATATATGATAAACGGGAGCAGCTATTCGCTTACGGCGGACCTGCATACGCATACGGTGTTTTCGCACGGGACGGGCACGATAGAGGAAAATGTGCTCGCGGCGCGCAGCAAGGGCATTGCGAAAATCGGCATTACGGACCACGGGCCGGGCCATGTGGGCTACGGCGTGCGCCGCTGGAATTTCGCGAAGATGCGCACGGAAATAGAGCGGCTCTCCGCCCTCTATACGGACATGGAAATATTATTCGGGGTGGAAGCGAATATCGTGAATGCTTCGGGCACTCTCGACATCCGGCCGGATGAGTTTGCGAAGTTTGACTATGTCATCGCCGGCTACCATTACGGCGCTATCGGCGGCAACCCACTCGCGAACGCGATTGCGGCGACAAAGAATCTCGCGCAGAACAAATCCGGCGTTGCGACAAAGCGGCAGATACGCCTCAACACGCGCAATATCGTAAAGGCCCTCGAAAAAAACGACATTAAGATACTCACGCACCCCGGGGATAAGGCGCCCGTGGATCTGCTTGAGATAGCGGTGGTCTGCGCGCAGACGGAAACGCTGGTCGAGCTCAATACCAACCATATGTCGATGACGGCGGCCGATGTGCGGACCATGGCGCTTGCGCCCGTGAAATTCATCATATCGAGTGACGCGCATTCCCCCGGTCGCGTCGGGGATTTTGTGCGGGCGGTCAATCTCGCGTACGACGCGGGGCTCGATATGAGCCGTATCGTAAATCTGAAGGTCACCGGTCCGGAAACCGGGTAGGAAACTGCGGGGATGTGATTCGATGGAATGTATCATTATAACGGGCATATCCGGAGCGGGGAAGTCCGCGGCGGCGGACTGCTTCGAGGACATGGGGTATTATTGCATAGACAATCTGCCGCCGTCGCTCATCGGTGATTTCGTCGATTTGATCGGCCGCAGCAATAACAAAATCCGCAAGGCGGCCTTAGTCATCGATGTGCGCGGCGGCGAATTCTTCGACAGCGCGCTCGGCGACCTCGAAAGCCTGCGCCGCAAGGCGGATTTCAAAATTCTGTTTCTCGACGCTTCGGATGCGCTCATACTGCGCCGGTTTGCGGAAACGCGCAGGTCCCATCCGATGGCGGCCGGCATTACGAACGCGGAAGCGCTTGCCGAGGAACGGACAAAACTGGGGCCGCTGAAATCGATGGCGGATGTGGTGATAGACACGACGCATCTGAAAACGGCGGAACTCGCCGAAAGGATACGCCAGACGTTTTCGGAGGACGAAAAAAACGCGGGCTTTAAGGTCGTCGTACAGTCTTTCGGCTATAAATACGGCCTGCCGCCGGATGCGGATTTCGTGCTCGATTTGCGCTTCATACCCAACCCGTTCTATGTGGATGAACTGAAACGGCTTACGGGAAACGACGAGGCGGTCAAAGACTATGTGTTCGAGTCCGCGGAGGCGCTCTTCTTTATCAACGACCTCTTCGATTTATTCCCTCGTTTGAAGGACGCATACATACGGGAAGGCAAGCGCAATCTGAATGTCGCGTTCGGCTGTACGGGCGGTCAGCACCGGTCCGTCGCGGTGGCGAACGCCTTTTACACGGGGCTCTTACATAAGGGCGAAGATGTCATCATAAAACACCGCGATATACCGAAATAGGGACCCCCTATGTCGTTTGCTTCCGATACGAAGAATGAAATACTGCATGAAGCGGCTTCGCGAAAATGCTGCGCGGCGGCTGAAGCGGCGGGTCTTATCCGCGGCTGCGGTTCGATACTGCTGCCGGGGAGAGGGCAGGTCGGCGTCCTTTTGACGACGGAGTATCCTGCCGTTGCGCGCTATATAAAAACGCTGCTCTCGGAGCGGCTCGGCGTCGGGACGTCCCTGCGCGTAATACAGCCGGGTTTTCGCCGGATACGCCATGTGATAGAAATCAAGGTAAGCCATGAGTCCGGCGCGGAACGCCTCCTGCGTGAAACGGGTATACTCATCATGAAAAACGGGGCGAAGGTCCTGACCGATGGGCTTTCGGATGTCCTGCTGCGCAAAAAATGCTGCCGGCGCGCCTGCCTGAAGGGGCTGTTCCTTGCGGCGGGCACGGTTTCCGACCCGGAAAAGGGCTATGAATTTGAACTCTCATTTACGAAACGTGAGACGGCCGCCGCCGCGAGAAAATTGCTCGCCTCCTTTGACGGCATCGCGCCGAAGACGCGCGAGCGCCGCGGCCGCTTTGTCGTCTCCGTAAAGGGAAGTGAACAGATACGCGATATTCTCGCAATAGTCGGCGCGCATCGCCAGCTCCTCAAATACGAGAATACGCGCATCGTGAAGGATATGAAGAACCGGGCCAACCGCCTGAACAATTTCGACGGGGCGAATGAGGACCGCGTACTCGCGGCGGCCGACGCCCAGACTTCGGCCATACTCGCTATCAGGAACAGTGTCGGGCTTGATGAGCTGCCCGGCGAATTGCTCGATACGGCCCTCGCCCGGCTCGCCCACCCGGACGCCTCACTTGCCGAACTCGGCGCGCTGCTCACGCCGCGGGTCGGCAAGAGCGCCGTCAGCCTCCGGCTGAAAAAAATAGCGGCTTTCGCCGCCACTATCCCAAACAGATAAAAATTATTCGATGAGAAGTTCGCCAAGAGAAATTGCGTATTCATCCACCTCATACGCAAGCGCGTCCGAGAAATCGAACTTTTCTCCCGCTTCGTCCGGGTCCGCGTGCCCCGTTAGTATCCCAGCCCTCATGGTTGCGAGGGCTTCCAGTACCGAGAGGCGCGCCGCGCCGTGAGACACGTTCGGCTCCATCGTATACCAATGCCGGAACCGGAAGAACTCCTCCGCATAGGAGCGGCGCGCGTCATCGCCGTAGAGGCCGCCCGCGCCGCCGGAGCCGGCCAGGTCGCCGTCCCCGGCGTCGGAACTGCCTGCAAGCCCTGTCAGCGAACGGCCGATATTCGAAAGCAAGAGGTAAAATTCGGTCCTGCTATCCGGTACGCCGGAGAGTATCTCTTCAAAATATGCGTCCGTCAATTCGCGCAGCGTATCCGCGTTTACGTCCGCGAAAAATTCGGCTAAGACATCGGCGGGAATATCGTCCTCCGTTTCGGCAAGTTCCGCGTACTGCTCGAAATACTCCAAGCGGTCCGGTGTTTCAATATCTAACCTCGTTAATAGTTCCGATAGATCCATTGTTGACTCCATGCTACAAATCAAAACTCTTAAAAGCGACCGTAAAGCCGGTACCGCGGAATATGCGGTGTATCATCGCGATGAAATTCTCGGAGAGGTCGCTTGCGTAGAAGGTGCGCAGGCCTTGGGACGCGTCCGAAAACATATCGCGCTCCCGCAGAACGGCGGATATGCTCGTCATGATCTCTTCCGACGGGTCTATGATACGGATAGCGGGGAAGAGTTTTGCGATATTTTCCCGGATCAGCGGGTAATGCGTGCAGCCGAGCACGAGGGTGTCGATCCCGTTATCCGCCATAAAGCGGTCGAGATAATATTTGATGGTGAGGTCCATAATATCGTTTGCGATAATGCCTTCTTCAATGAGCGGAACGAAAGCGGGGCACGCGGTTTCATGTATGGTAAGCCCGGGGCGGTATTCCGTGATTTTGCGCCGGTAAGCGTTGCTGCCGACGGTAGCTTTCGTGCCGATAATGCCGATATGGTTGCTCTCGTCGCAGAGCCCGGCGACGCGACGCGCGGCAGGGCTGATAATCCCGAGAATGGGTATGTCCGGACGCCTGCGCCGCAGATCGTCTATACAGACGGCGCTGACGGTATTGCAGGCGATGACGATGGCCTTTACGTCCTTTGCGGCAAGAAAATCCGTGATTTCACAGGCGAAATGCCGAATCGTGTTTTCCGCTTTGGAACCGTAGGGCGTACGCGCCGTATCGCCAAAATAAATGATGCTTTCTCCGGGCAGCGCCTTCATCAGATGCGGTATGCAGGTGAGTCCGCCGAGGCCGGAATCAAAGAATCCTATCGGTCTGTTATCCATAATTTGTCGTTATTTCCCGTCATGCTATCATTCTATGCTATAATTCATATAACTGTAATTTCAATTATAGCACAGACTATTACCGGAATTGTAGCCGATAAAGGAGTAGACATATATGATGAAAAAGAGAAACGACATAGCAAAAAAATATAAATGGCGAATAGAGGATATGTATCAGAGCGCTGCGGAATGGGAGCGGGACTTCATTTCCGCGGAGCGGGCCGCGAAGCGTTACAGCGCGCGGTTTTCGGGACGGCTTGCGGAAGACGGAAGGACGCTGCTTGCGGCGTTTAAATCGGCTGACCGGCTGTGGCAGCTGACAGAGCGCGTGTACGTCTATGCGCGTATGAAGCGCGATGAGGACAACGCGAACGCGCACTCGCAGGCGTTGGCGGACCGCGCTCAGGCGCTCATCGCGAAAATTTCCGCCGCCGCCTCGTTCTTTACCCCGGAATTTCTCGCGATACCGCGCGGCCGTCTCGCGAAGCTCGTCAAGGATGAGCGCGGACTTGCCGCATACGATTACGCGATACGCGTGATGTTGCGCGAAAAGGAGCACGTGCTCTCAAAGAAAGAGGAGAACCTGCTTGCGCGTCTCGGCGAGGTGCTCGATGTATCGGGCGACATCTTTACGATGTTGAACAACGCGGATATGAAATTCGGGACTATCAAAGACGAGAAAGGGCGCGCGCGCGAGGTGACGCACGGGAACTATATCACCTTTTTGCAGTCGCCCGAGCGCAGCGTCAGGAAGGCCGCGTATACGGCGGTGTATGACGCGTACAAGAAGCAGAAGAACACGCTCGCGACGACCTATTCCTACAACACAAAGACGGACGCGCTTATGGCGCGCATACGGAATTACGGCAGTTCGCTTGAACGCTCGCTCGCGGGCGATAATGTGCCCGCAGCGGTATATGAAAATCTGATACGTTCGGTCGGAGCGAACCTGCCGACGCTGCATCGGTATCTGGGTATCAAGAAAAAAGCGCTTGGCCTGCGGAAAATGGCCATGTATGACGTCTATCTCCCGCTGTTCAAGCTGCGCACGGACAAGGTGAAATACGAGGATGCTCTCGGTATAATGGAAAAAGCGCTCGTTCCGCTCGGCGAGGACTATATCGCAAAGATGCGGGCCGGTGTGGACATGGGCTGGATAGATGTCTTTGAAAACGAAAACAAGACGAGCGGGGCGTATTCCTTCGGCTGTTACGACAGCATGCCGTATATCCTCATGAATTATGAGGGGCGCATGAAGGACGTGTTTACGCTCGTACACGAGATGGGTCATTCGATGCACTCATTCTATACGAGGGCGGCGCAGCCGTTCCGCTATGGCGGGCATTCTATATTCACGGCCGAGGTCGCGTCCACGGTGAACGAAAGCCTGCTCATGCACTATCTGCTCGGGACGATGAAGGGCAAAGCGGCGCAGAAGTATCTGCTGAATATGTATATCGAGGAATTTCGCACGACGCTGTTCCGCCAGACGATGTTTGCGGAATTTGAATTGCTCACGCACCGGGCGGCCGAACGCGGCGAAGTCCTGACGTCCGACTTACTGTGCGAGATATACGGGAAGCTGAACGCGAAATATTTCGGCCCCGCCGTGGAGCAGGACGAGGACATCGGTTTCGAGTGGTCGCGCATACCGCATTTCTATCGCGCGTTCTATGTCTATAAGTACGCGACGGGATTTTCCGCCGCAACAGCTATTTCCGCGGGCATACTCGCGGGCGGCGCGGAGGCCGCGGAAAACTATATCCGCTTCCTGAAGTCGGGCAACAGCGACGACCCGATAGAATTGCTGAAGATAGCGGGCGTCGATATGCGTTCAAAGGAACCCGTGGACAACGCGATGAAGGTTTTCGAAGAGCTCGTAGACCGGCTTGAGGCGCTCGTATAGCGAAACGCAATGGCTAAGGGCAAGGGCACTGTTATCATAGCCGAAAACGGCCAACCCGCGTCGAAGCGGGCGGCGCGGCAGCTGCGGCAGAAATTCGAAGCCGCGGGCTATATGACCGCGGGCAGTCTTGACCGCGGCGCCGAGCTGATCGTCTGTATCGGCGGCGACGGCGCGCTGCTCGGCCTGCTTGCGGAATACGATTTCCCGGGCTTGCCGATTGCGGGTATCAATACGGGCCATCTCGGATTCTTCCAGGACGTGTCAAGCAGGAAGCTTGATGAGTTTGTGTTCAATTATTCGCGCGGGAATTACCGGAAGCAGATATACCGGACGGTCTACGCGGATATACGGGGCGCCGGAGGGGATGGCGCGGCGGAACGGCTGAAAGGGCTGAATGAGATAGTGATTCGCGGCGGCAAGTCGCATTCCACGCATCTGAACATCTTTATCGGCGACAGCTTTATCGAACAGTTCTGCGGCGACGGCGTGGTGGTGTCGACGCCGGCCGGCAGCACCGCCTATAATTACTCGCTCGGCGGCAGCATTGTGGACCCGCGTCTGGAACTTCTGCAGCTGACGCCCATCGCCCCCATCAACTCGACAGCCTACCGCTCGTTTACTTCGGGCATCCTGCTTCCTCCCGACAAGACAATCGGCATCTTCCCCGAATATCCGAAATCCGATGAGATACTCGTCACGGCCGATGGCGTGGAGCATGAGTATCTCGGGCCGGAAAGCATCAGTCTCGGATTCGGAAAGGAAACCGTTACGATACTCCGTTTCCGGGAGTACGATTTCTGGGATACGGTCAAGCAAAAACTTTTATGACGGGGCAGAGCTATGATTTGACGCGCGTCTGCGGGCCGGACGCGGAGGGCATGACCGTAAAGGGCGTGCTGCGCCGCGACGCCGGCGTATCGCGCAGGCTCATGCGGTCTATTATCCACGGAGAAAAAGACGATGCGGGAAACCCCGGCGACGAGGCGGGCGGCGTCTTTGTAAACGGCGCGCGGGCGCGCTTTGCGGACCGGGTAAAAACGGGCGACGTCATCGGCCTTGTCTATCCGCGCGAAACCACCTATATGCAGCCCGAAGATATACCGCTTGAAATCCTCTATGAGGACGAGGACCTGCTCGCGCTGAACAAGCAGCCGGGCATTGTGGTACACCCGACAAAGGGCCATCCGTCCGGGACTGTTGCGAACGGGATCGCGCGCTATATGGCGGAGCGCGGCGAGGCGTACCGCCCGCGTTTCGTCAACCGTCTCGATATGGATACGTCCGGCGTATTGCTTATCGGCAAGAACGCGCACGTGCAGAACGCGTTTGCGGCGCAGGCGGGCCGCGGGGAGACGGTGAAGAAGTATCTCGTCTGCGTCAGCGGGATTGTGGAAGCGGACGAGGGCGTCATCGATCTTCCGATAGCGCCCGATGATGAAGGTTCCCCTCGCAGGGTCGTGCGCGGGGACGGAGCGCCGTCGGTGACGCGGTTCAAAGTTCTGTCAAGGAAACCGATTGATGCCGCCTATACCGCGCTCGAAGTGACGATTGAAACCGGCCGCACGCATCAGATACGCGTCCATTTTTCGCATCTCGGCCACCCCGTGCTCGGCGATAGCCTCTATGGTTCCGAAAGCGCTTTGACGAGGCAGGTCCTGCACGCCCGAAGCCTTGAATTTACTCATCCTCGCACCGGTGAGCGCCTCAAAATTATCGCTCCTTTGCCCGGGGATATATATGCATTTTTTTGAATAATTATTTTGCTTGCCGAAGCACCCGCAATATATTATGATAGGGGTAAGATATAGTTAGATAAAAATTTGACATAGTCCTTTTCGTGTCTTATGGAGGTAACAAAATTGAGTGAAAGCGTAAAATTGAATGTCCGATCCGAAATCGGAAAATTAAAAACCGTGCTCCTGCACAAGCCCGGCCGGGAACTCGACAAACTGACGCCTGACCTGCTGCGCGCGCTATTGTTCGACGATATTCCGTGGCTGCAGCAGATGCGCGCGGAGCATGATGAATTTGCGGACATTCTGCGCGGCCGCGGTGTGGAAGTCCTGTATGTCGAAAAACTGCTGACGGAAGTCCTCGCTGACAAGGCTGTGAAACGGCAGTTTGCGCGGGACATCATACAGCTGTCCCATATAGAAAACGAGTCGCTGCAGGAAGCCCTTGTGAAATATATCTCCGCGAAAAGCGCCGCCGATGTGACGGATGTCGCCATAGCCGGGCTGATGAAGTCGGAGGCCGAGGACCTGGATTATGAGATGAATCTCTGGAGTTACTTCACGGAGGACTATCCGATGTACATCGACCCGGTTCCGAATCTCTACTTCACGCGCGACCCGGCGGCCGTTATCGGGAACGGTTTCTGCATCAACAAGATGTTTACGGAGGCGCGCCGGCGCGAGCCGCTGCTTATCAGGTATATCTATGAACATCACCCGGTTTTCGCCGAGAACAAGGGCCTGATCTGGTACGATGAAAAGCATAAGTCCAATATAGAGGGCGGCGACACGCTCATACTTTCGAAAGACGTGGTCGCCATCGGCTGTAGCCAGCGTACGTCCGCCGGCGCTATTGAGACGCTCGCGAAAAAATTGTTTGCCGAGTACCCCGGTTTGCGGGAGGTCCTCGCGATACAGATCCCCGCGCTGCGTGAATTCATGCATCTCGATACGGTATTCACGATGATAGACCATGATGTCTTTACGGTGTACCCGGGCATTATCGACCGTATACAGGTCTACCGCATTATGCCGGGCGCGAACGGCGAGGTGAAAATCAAAATTGAGGCCGATCTCTCCAGCGCGCTGAAAAACAGCCTCGGACTCGGCTCCGTGCGCATGATAGAAAGCGGCGGCGGCGATGAGATCTCAGCCGCGCGCGAGCAATGGAACGACAGCACGAACACGCTCGCGATCGAACCGGGCGTGGTCGTGACCTATTCGCGGAACGAACGCACGAATGAGTCTCTGCGCGAAAGCGGCGTCGAAGTGCTTGAAATCAACGGTTCGGAGCTCGCGAGGGGCAGAGGCGGCCCGCGCTGCATGAGCTGTCCGCTTGAACGTGAAGAGTTGGAATAAAGAGGCGGAGGACTGAGCATGATACATAATATCGAAAATCCGCCGAGGATGGTCATTGCCCTCGGAGGCAACGCGTTACAGACGAAAGGCTCTACCGGTTCCGCCGCGGAGCAGCTCGAAGTCGTCAAGAAGACGAGCAGGTGCATCGCGGACATCAGTATGTCCGGCTACGAGATAGCCATCGTGCACGGCAACGGCCCGCAAGTCGGGCAGATACTGCTCGCGTTCGAGACGGCCTCCGATGTGACCCCGGTGATGCCCTTCGATGTCTGCGGCGCCATGTCGCAGGGATATATCGGCTATCACCTGCAGAAGTCGCTGCGGCATGAATTCAACCTGCGCAACAAGAGCGTACCCGTCGTTTGCCTGCTGACGCAGACGGTGGTGGACGATGCGGACCCGGCGTTCCTGAAGCCGACGAAACCCGTCGGCCTCTATTATACGGAAGAAGAGGCGAAACAGCTCGAAGCCGAAAAGGGCTATCATATGGTTGAGGATTCCGGACGGGGTTGGCGGCGCGTGGTGCCGTCACCCGAACCGAAGCGCATCGTTGAGCTTGATTCCATCAAAAACCTCTGGAACTCGACCATCGTTATCGCGGTCGGCGGCGGCGGCATACCCGTCATAGAACGCCCGGACGGCGTGCTTGAAGGCGTCGACGCCGTGATAGACAAGGACCTCGCGTCCGAGCGGCTCGCCGAGGACATCGGCGCCGACGTGCTGCTTATCCTGACAGAGGTAGACAAGGTCGCAATCAATTTCGGCAAGCCGAATCAGGAGAACTTAGACCACCTGACGGTGGCTCAGGCGGCGCAGTATATCGAAGAGAAACAATTTGCTCCCGGCAGTATGCTGCCGAAAGTCTTAGCCGCTATGCGGTTTGTGCGCGCGAACCCCGATAAGAAGGCTATCATTACCTCGCTGTTCGGCGCGATGGATGCGCTTGACGGTAAGACGGGAACGACGTTTACCTTTGCGTAGAATGGTGCGGTTATGAGTAAGTCGAGGCTTGAAGCGTTCACGGATGGCGTTATCGCCATCGTTATCACCATCATGGTGCTGGAACTGAAGGTTCCGAAGGAGCCTACCTTTTCCGCGCTCATGGAATCGCGCTATCACTTCCTCGTCTACTTAGTCAGCTTTTTGACGCTCGCAATTTATTGGAACAACCATCATCATTTGCTCCAGATCGCGCGCCGCATTTCCGGGCGCGTGCTCTGGTGCAATATTGTGCTGCTGTTCTTCCTCTCGCTGTTCCCGTTTACGACGGCGTGGGTGGACGAGCATTTGACGTCGCGCACGCCGGAACTGCTCTATGGCGGCGTCATGCTTGTCGCGGATATTATCTGGCTGCTGCTCGCGCAGGAACTTGTCCGTGAAAACGGTAAAGGAAGCGCCATACATGAGGCGCTGAAAGATTCAAAGAAGTCCTATATCACGATAGGGCTTATATTGGCCGGTCTGATTGCGGGCGTGTTCTGGCCGCCCGCCGTCATGATTATGTGCGTGCTCTCGATGCTTCCCTGGATCATCCCCGACAAAAAAATCGAAAAACATATCCGTGAAACGCTACTCGAAAAAGAGCGCTTCGAAACGTCAAAAAATATTCCCGAATAGTTTCGCGGTCAGGTCGGAATAGTTCTGAAAATCAATGATGCCGTTCGCGCTGAGTATCTGAACGCAGAGGGCGAACGCAATCACGCCTATCACGAGAAAGGAAATCTTTTTCTTGAGGCTGAAACGCGGTTTCCCGGTATCGGCTGTGATGTCGGGCGCGGCATAGGGAGAGATGCTTTCCGCAGGCCTGATGCCAGCCAGAGCCGCGCGCTGCGCCGGCGGCGCAGAGGCCTCCGGCGTAAAATAAGCCGTGACCCAAAGGTCGTCAAGTTCGGGGGTGGAAAGCCCGGGACAGATAGATAGGCTGTCCGCCCGAATGATGACCGGCGCCGGCCCGTCTGGCGGCGTGTCAAGCTCTGCGGCTTTTGCCGCAAGCGTCTCCCGGACTTTTTGTTCGACGATCCTGTCGATATAGGCTTTCAGTTCGTCCGATATGCCTTCGGGCATAGTGATTTTTTCTTCCATAGTATAGCTGCCGTCTCCTTGCCATTGGCAAAACGCGTAGTGATGGCGTCTGCTTCCCGTCAGTGCTAGTATCATATCAAATAACGAATGCCTTGACAAATATACGCGGTATGGCAGATGCCGGCAATGCGGGCTATTGACGCCCGCCCGAACGGGCCTCATACTATAACTATGGCGAAATACGATACGACGGAACTTATACGGGAAGCTTTGGACGCGGGGTTTTCGCAGGCGGGGGAGCTGAATCTGGAAGCGCTTGTGTTCATGCCCGAGGTGCGGGATATGTGCCGCGCTGACCGTTGCAATCAATACGGCAGGAATTGGCGGTGCCCGCCGGCGTGCGGAAGCATTGAGGACGCCGCCGAACGCGCGGCGAAGTATTCCTATGGCCTTCTCGTGCAGACCATCGGTACGATGGAGGACGATTTTGACTATCAGGCGATGTTGGATACGGGAGAGCAGCACAAGCGGAATTTCGTCGATTTGATCGGGGCGCTGAAAACGCGGTATGACGATATATTGCCGATGGGGGCGGGGACCTGCAGTATCTGCACGGCCTGCGCGTACCCGGACGCGCCGTGCCGCTTCCCCGAAAAATCCTATTCGTCCATGGAAGCCTACGGCTTGTGGGTCAGCAGGGTATGCGAGATTTCCGGCATACCGTATAACAACGGGAAGCGGACCATCACCTATACGTCCTGTTACCTGCTGAAGTAAGTGCCGGCGTATTGCTGTAAATATCTCTCATTGCAATCAGCGTCGTGGTATGGTAAAATTCTTGTCGCGTGTTTTTCAGCGATATATGAAATAATAAACCGCTACAGGAGGTGGAATAGTGTCAAGAAAATGTGATATATGCGGCAAGGGCCAGACGTCCGGCAATAATGTTTCCCACTCGAATCGCCATACGAGGCGCAAGTGGAACGCGAATATCCAAACCGTGCGCGTCAGCGAGAACGGAGCGATCAAGCGCCTCAACGTATGCACGAAGTGTCTGCGCGCAGGCAAGGTGACGCGCGCCGTCTGACGCCGCCCCGAGGAGCGCTACCTTACGGAAATAATTATGCCGGTCTTTGTGCCGGTATTTTTATGATAAAATGGTTTGGACATGAGTTATAAAGAAACGACCGAATTCGGGACTATTAAGATAAACGACGCTGTCCCCGGCGGCGCGGTAAGGCGCGTTATAGCGGATATGGAGGGCCGGGTGCTCCTTTCGACGCCGAAGGGCAGGCCGATACGCCCCCCCGCGCGCGCCGCGAATGATGACTACAGCTTTATTGAAACGGAGTATGCGGACGGAAGCGTAGACGTCACGATTTATATCATACTGCGTTTCGGCGGCAGTATTCAGGCGGCGGTGCAAGAGGTTGCCGCCGGCGTCAGGGCGGAGCTTCCAAACGTCCTCGGCCTGAAACCGGATCTCGTCCGGATAGTCGTCACGGGCGTACAGTCCCAAAATCTTTCCAAGCGTAATATCGTAACGGAGACCTATGCCGACGCTGACGCCACATGAGGATGTTTCTTCGCTGAAAGGCGTGGGACCGAAAAAACGCGCGGCGCTTTCGTCGGCCGGCATCGAAACGGTCGCCGACCTCCTCACGTATTTCCCGCGCACGTGGGAGGACCGCAGAAACCGCGTCAAAGTCTCCGGGCTTGAGGAGCAGGTCCCTGCCGGCTTTACGGCGCGGGTCCTGTCCGTCAAGCGGCCGGCGCATAGTTACCGGAGCGGCCGGCGAACGCCGCTTGTCATCACGGCCGGCGATGAAACGGGCGCCGTCGAAATAGTATTCTTCCAATCGCACTATATGGAACGCATTTTTCTCCCGGGCGGCGATTTTTATTTTTTCGGTACGCCTGCGCGAAACTATGGCAAGCTCACTTTGATACACCCCGAATTTGAGCGCGTGGGCGCTGATTCCGAGTTCGGGGGCTATCCGATAGTGCCGGTTTATCCGTTGAAGGCGGGAATCTCGCAGCTCGATATGCGCCGCTGGCACCGGGACGCGCTCGGAGCGGCCGCCGCTGCCCCGGATATACTGCCGAAAGACATCGTCAGCCGCCTCTCCCTCTGCGGCAGGGATTTTGCTCTGACGCATATACACTTCCCGGCGGACCGGCACGCGCTCTCGGCCGCGCGGTACCGGCTCATCTTCGAGGAATTGTTTCTGCTCGCAACGGCGCTCGGGCTGCTGCGGGAACGGAACGCGCATGCCGCTCCGGGTATTGCGTTTTCGGACAGTATAAGGCCGGATGACTTCAGCCGGTTGCTGCCGTTCGGCATGACGGGCGCGCAGGCCCGCACGGTCAGCGAGATTTATGCGGATATGGAATCGGAGCGGCAGATGAACCGCCTGGTGCAGGGCGATGTCGGCTCCGGAAAGACGGCGGTAGCCATGGCAGCTGCGTATAAGGCGGCAAGGGACGGGTATCAGTCTGTGCTGATGGCGCCGACGGAGATACTCGCGACCCAGCATTACGCGGAATTTCTGCGGCTTTTCGGCGCGGAGCAGACCCCGGCCGCACCCGCCGCCCGGTCGCTGAGGATACGCCTGCTCACGGCTTCCGTGCGAAAGAGCGAGCGGGACGGGATACTCGCGGAGCTTGCCGCCGGCGCCGTCGATATACTCATCGGCACCCACGCGCTGCTGCAGCCCGACGTGGTGTTCGGCAAGCTCGGCCTCGTCATCACGGACGAGCAGCACCGCTTCGGCGTCAACCAGCGCATAGGGCTTTCCGAAAAGGGCGAGACGCAGCCCGACATCCTCGTTATGACGGCAACGCCGATACCGCGCACGCTCGCTTTCATTCTCTATGGGGATCTCGACGTCTCCTTGATAGACGAGCTGCCGCCGGGCAGGAAGCCGGTCGCGACAAAGGCCGTCGGTTCCGGCAAGCGCGGCGAGGTCTATAAATTCGCGGCGACGCAGGTGGCGAAAGGGCATCAGGTCTACGTAGTATGCCCGCTGATAGAGGAGAACACAGAAAGCGAGGCGATGGCCGGCGTACGTTCGGCCGGGAGCGTCCATGCGGAACTGAGCCGGAAATTTCCGGGCTTGAACATCGCTCTGCTGCACGGCACGATGAAGCAGGCCGAAAAGGACGGCATAATGGAGGCGTTCACCGCGGGCGAAATACCTATCCTCGTTTCGACGGTCGTCATCGAAGTCGGGGTGAATGTGCCGAATGCGACCATTATGATAGTCGAAAATTCCGAGCGCTTCGGCCTTGCCCAGCTGCATCAGCTGCGCGGACGCGTCGGCCGCGGCGCGTCCGCGTCCTATTGCGTGCTTATCACGGACAGCACGTCAGAGGAAGCGCTCACGCGCGCGAAAATCATGACGGAAACGAATGACGGTTTTGTCATAGCGGAAAAGGACCTGGAAATGCGCGGACCCGGAGAATTCTTCGGCGTTCGGCAGCACGGCCTGCCCGAACTCAAAATATCCGACATGGTAAGAAACGCGTCGATGCTCGAAACCGTAAAGCAGGAATCCGCGCGGCTTCTCACGGAAGACCCGCGGCTTGAAGGTCCTGAAAATGCGGCGCTGAAACGCGGCATAGAGGACATCGTCTCGAATTTGTCGAATCCGGGACTGTAAAAAAGAGAATTGGGTTATACTATTACATTATGCGAGTGATTGCGGGTGAGTACCGGGGAAGAAAATTAGCGGCGCCGAAAGGCGATTCTGTGCGGCCTACGGCGGATCGCGTCAAGGAGGCGCTGTTCAGCATGCTGTCCGGTTTCACGCGCGGCGCGAAGGTTCTCGATGTGTTTGCGGGAACGGGAAGCCTCGGCATTGAAGCGCTTTCACGCGGAGCGGATTTCTGCCTGTTTATCGAAAATTCCGCATTCGCGGCAGAGACGCTGAAAGCAAACCTCGATGAGCTGCGCATCGGCAGGGAAGCGCAGCTTGAGCGCATGGATTTTCGCACCGCGATGGCGCGGCACGCCGGTTTCGGCGCGGACATCGTCTTTATCGACCCGCCGTACAGGTCGGGGCTTTACGCGGAAACGATGCAATCGTTAGTGCGGTATGATATGATTAAACGTAACGGGATCGCGGCGCTCGAAAGCGCCGGGGCCGGCGAGGCGGACGCGGCTTACGACGGTTTTATTATGCGAAAAAAGAAGCGGTACGGAAAAACCTTTGTCACCGTGTATGAAAGGATGGAACAGGACTGAATGAACGGCAGAATGCTTTACGCGGGGACGTTCGACCCGATTACAAACGGGCATCTCGATTTGATACGCAGAGGGGCGGCGCACGCGGATGAGCTTGTGGTCGGCGTCCTGCGAAACCTCGCGAAACACCCCACGTTTTCGCTTGAGACGCGCACAGAGATGATACGCGCGGCGACGGAGGGCATCGAGGGGGTCGTGATAGACAGTTTTGACGGCTTGCTCGCGGATTACGTAAAGGAACACGACATCGGCATCGTGTTGCGCGGGCTGCGCGCGACGACGGATTTCGAGTATGAGATACAGATGGCGCAGATGAACGCGCGGCTCTATGGCGCCGGCGTCGAAACGATATTCCTTATGACGGATCCGGCGCATTCCTTTATCAGCTCGAGCATCGTGAAGGAAGTCTTTGCGCTCGGCGGCGATGTTGACGGGCTTGTCCCGCCGGTAGTCCTTGAAATAATGAAGAACTGTAGCCTCAATTGAGGTTTATATATAAGGTAAGCGAGGTGACACTATGAGATTATTGGATTTACTTACGGAAATAGAAGAGATATGCGATACGAGCACGGGTGTGCCGCTGACGAACAAGGTCATGGTGGACAAGGTGGAAGTGCTCGAAATCGTAAAAGAGATACGACAGGTCCTGCCCGAGGAAATACAGCAGGCGCAGTTCGTCATGACGGAGCGTCAGCGCATACTTGACGACGCGGAGCAGGATCGCCAGCTGCTCATCAAGGACGCGGAGAAACAGGCCGAGATGCTTGTGGACCAGCATGAAATCACGCAGCAGGCGAAACAGCAGGCAAACGACCTCGTGGCGCGTACCGAGCAGCAATGCACGGATTTGAAATTAAAGACCTTCGAATATATGGACAAGACCCTCTATGATTTTCAGGACCTTATCGACCAGCTGCAGAACAAGATGATCGGCGAGGCGTTCCGCTATGTACAGGAGCGGTTCGATGGGGCGAACGACAAGATTCAAAGTACGCGCGACGAGGTGAAGGAGCTCGCGTACAAGACGCAGGTCGGCGAGATTTAAATCACCATGGGCGGTGTGCTCGGGATCATCGCGGAATACGACCCCTTTCACCGCGGCCATCTCTACCATCTCCGGGAGGCAAAGCGCATAACGGAGGCGGCGCTGACTGTCTGCGTCATAAGCGGCGGTTTCACGCAGCGCGGCGACCTCGCGTACTTCGATAAATATTTGAGAGCCGAAGCGGCGATTCGGAACGGGGCGGACCTCGTCATCGAGTTGCCGTTTGTCTATGCGTGTAATAACGCGGAATACTTCGCGAAAGGCGCGGAGGATATTCTTGACGGCCTCGGCTGCGTGGACTATCTTTCGTTTGGCAGCGAGAGCGGCGATCTCTCCGCGCTGACGGAGGTTGCGCGCATACTCGCGGAAGACGGGCCCGCGCTGAACGCGCATATCCGGGCGGGAATGGAGAAGGGCTGGTCCTATCCGCGCGCGCGGGCTTACGCGGCGGGGGCCGTCGCGGGCGCCGCGAGAGGGGCGGCGGGGCCTGACATCTCACGCATACTTGCGGAGCCGAACGACATACTCGGGGCGGAATATCTGCGGCGTTTGATAACGGTCGGCAGCGCTATAGAACCGGTCGCTGTCAAACGATTTGCTTGCGCGGAAGACGGGATTGACGCGGGCGCGGGCGTGGCGGGAGGGACGGTTCTGCGCTCCCTGCTCGCCGCCGGCGAAGATATTTCCGCATACCTGCCCGAAGCGACGAGGGATGTCATCTCGGAATATGAGGCTCGCGGCGTCGCGCCTGTCAAGCAGGAGGCTTTACTGCAACTGCTGCTCTATAGAATCGCGACAAGTGGGCCGGAGGAGCTTGCGCAGGTATTCAGCGCGACGGAAGGACTTGAAAACCGGCTGATAGCCGCCGCGAACCGGGCGTCCTCGCTTCAGGAAGCCATCAGATATACGAAGACGCGCCGCTATACTGAGACGCGCGTCAAACGGCTTATCGCGCATACGGTGGTGGGCCTTACAAAAGCGGATATGG
>JAITEX010000105.1 GCA_031281765.1 Eubacteriales Family XIII. Incertae Sedis bacterium
CGCGGCATTGATGTCCTCTACCACTATACGGTCGGGGATAATCCGGAGCGGCTGCGCGATACGCTGACGCGGGCGCTTGCGGAGACGGATCTCGTGATTACGTCGGGCGGGCTCGGGCCGACGCAGGACGATTTGACCAAGGAAATTATCGCGGAGACGGCCGGTCGCCCCTTAGTGCAGGACGCGAAAGCCTTAGATATGCTGACGAAGGCGTTTGAGCGTTTCCGGCGCGAAATCACCGAAAACAACTACAAACAGACCTATCTGCCCGAGGGCGCCGAAATATTTTACAATGAAGTCGGCACGGCTCCGGGGTTCGCGCTTGAGTGGGACGGCAGGATAGTGATAGCCCTGCCGGGGCCGCCGCGTGAGCTGATACACCTGTTTGAAACATGGGTCGCGCCGTATCTCGAGCGGAGAGCGGACAGCGTCATCTATTACCGGGTCCTGCGCTGTTACGGCATCGGTGAATCCGCCTTGGAGACGGAGCTGCGGGACCTGATTGACGGGCAGACGGACCCGACGATAGCGACCTACGCAAAAGAGGGCGAATGTACGGTGCGCATAGCGTCGAAAAGGCGGACGCGCGCGGAGGCCGAGGAAGCCGTGGCAGCGATGGAAGCGCGCATAGGGGAGCGCGTCGGCGCCTTTGTCTACAGCGATGCGGACGAGGACCTTGCCGACGTGGTCGCGCGCAAACTCGTGGAACGGGGGCTGACGGTAGCCTGCGCGGAGTCCTGCACGGGCGGCCTGTTTGCGTCGTCGCTCATCGGCTATCCGGGCATTTCGGCCGTGTTCGACAGGGGCTGGGTCACCTACAGCAACGCGTCAAAAGAAGAAGAACTCGGCGTCGGTACCGTGGCGGAGTACGGCGCGGTCAGCGAGGAAACGGCCATAGCCATGGCGCAAGGCGTCCGGGAACGCACGGGCGCAGCGGTGTGCGTGTCCGTTACGGGAATAGCGGGGCCGGACGGCGCCGTTGCGGATAAGCCGGCGGGAATGGCGTGGATATGCGTCATCTTTGAGGGAAACGTATCTACGAAACGCGTGCAGACGCTGAACCGCGGACGGAATCTGAACCGGCAGGCCTTTGTGCTCGCGATGATGGATCTCATCAATAAAACAATAGGGTAATCAATAGAAAAATATACTCATGGCAAGTATTGACATCAATGTTTTTATATGATATATTTATAATGGTTTTCTTAGACAGGACGCGGTTTTGCCGGTGAGGCAAAAATAGTGCTTGATTATTGAGAAAAACATGATATGATAGTGTAGAACGTATGTTTGAAGATGAGGCCCCGGAGGTAGGAGATGGCAATCAATAAAGACGAAAAAGAAAAAGCATTGAATGAAGCGTTGGCGCAGATTCAGAAACAGTATGGCAAGGGCGCGATAATGCGTCTCGGCGATACGGGAGCGGCGATGAATATCGAGGCGATACCGACAGGTTCCGTCAGCCTCGATATTGCAACGGGCATAGGCGGTGTGCCGAAGGGGCGTATCGTCGAGGTATTCGGCCCCGAGTCGTCCGGCAAGACGACGCTGACCCTGCATATTATTGCGGAGGCGCAGCGGCTCGGCGGCAAGGCCGCGTTTATCGACGCGGAGCACGCGCTCGACCCGGTCTATGCGGGCAAGCTCGGCGTCAACGTGGACGAATTGCTTATATCGCAGCCGGACACGGGTGAGCAGGCGCTTGAAATCTGCGAAATGCTCGTGCGCAGCGGCGCTATTGACGTCATAGTCGTGGACTCGGTCGCCGCCCTCGTGCCGCGGGCCGAGATACAGGGTGAAATGGGGGATTCCCACGTCGGCCTGCACGCGCGGCTTATGTCACAGGCATTGCGGAAGCTCGCGGGCGCCATCAATAAGTCGAATACCTGTGCCATCTTTATCAACCAGCTGCGGGAAAAGGTCGGCGTCATGTACGGTAATCCGGAAGTCACGACAGGGGGCCGCGCGCTGAAATTCTATTCGTCGATGCGCATCGACGTTCGGCGCATAGAGTCCATCAAGAACGGGGATCAGGTCACCGGCAGCCGGACACGCGCAAAGATCGTGAAAAACAAGGTCGCGCCGCCGTTCAAGCAGGCCGAATTCGACATCATGTACGGAGAGGGCATTTCAAAACTCGGCGACATCATCGACTGCGCCGTTATCGAAAACATCATCGACAAGGCCGGAAGCTGGTACAGCTTTAACGGTGAACGCATCGGCCAGGGCCGCGAAAATGTGAAAATCTACCTGAAGGAGAACCCCGAAACAGCCGCGAAAATAGAAAAGCTCTTCTATGACAAGCTCGACCAGAGCCGCGCCCCTGAGGCGGCGGTCGAGGCCCCGCTGCGGGTGGACGAAGACGGCGTCGTGATAGAGTAGGGCATGGAGCGGCAGTTATTCGAAAATTTCGAATAACTGCCGTTAACATAGACTATGGTGAATAAAAACGATAACAAAATTCAAATTCGTAACAGTACGAACGATTTCTTTGTGTTTTCAAAGGAAAATGGCGGTGACGGCGTTGACGTCTTGGTTGCTGATGAGAACGTGTGGCTGACGCAGAGGTCCATCTGTTCACTTTACGATACGTCAAAAAGCACGGTTTCGGAACATCTTACAAACATCTTTGCAAGTGGGGAACTTGACGAGGATTCAACTGTTCGGAATTTCCGAACAGTTGCTCCAAACGGCAAAACGTATAACTACAAATATTACAGCCTGCAAGCGATTATTGCAGTGGGCTTCAAGGTCAACTCAGAAAAAGCTATTCGCTTCCGCGCATGGGCTGCGGATGTGTTGGCCGACTTTGCGATGAAAGGTTATGTGCTTGACAAGGAGCGGTTGAAGAACGACAAAATATTCTCTCAAACCTATTTTGAACATTTGCTTGAAGATATACGGGAAATCCGGCTGTCCGAGCGGAAGTTCTACCAGAAAATAACCGACATTTATGCACTGTCTTACGACTATGATCCCAAAAGCAGAGAAACGATGCTATTTTTCAAAACAGTACAGAACAAGCTACATTTTGCCATTCATGGACATACTGCGGCAGAGATAATCGTAAATCGCGCCGATGCCGAAAAAACACATATGGGTTTGATGACGTGGGAAGCTGCACCTAAAGGTAAAATCCGCAAATCCGATGTAACAATCGCCAAAAACTATTTAGATAATCAGGAACTGCAATCGCTTGAACGGATAGTCACGGCATATTTAGAGTTTGCGGAGTTTCAGGCGACGCGTCAGATTCCTATGTCGCAGGGCGACTGGAAGAATCGTCTTGACCTTTTCCTGCAAGCGACAGGTACGGATTTGTTGACTGATGCGGGCAAAGTCACAGCTTTAGAAGCGAAAATACACGCGGAGGGAGAATTCGAGAAATACCGCGTCACTCAAGACAAGCTATTCAGTTCCGATTTCGACAAGTTTTTACAGGATGCGAACATTGAGGAGTTGATCTCATAATATTTTTTTCGGAGGGTCACGCTATGGAAGAAGGCGTTAATAATATGATTGCCACACTGATAGATTTTGGCATACAGCCGGAGACTATCAGCAAGGCGACGGGTATTGACGAGGGTCGTATAGAAGAATTGTTTAAAGGCAATGATATTTTCCCTACCCTTGAACGACCGGAAGTGGCGCGTTTGCACTATATTCTTGCGATGCTTCATATCATTCCGGAATTAGACCCCGACGAATACGCCCGTGAAATAGGGCTTATTTTAATGCGGGATAATCATATTTCTCTCGAAACCCTGTCAAAGTATTCCGGGATTGAAAAGAACCTGATTTCCGGGTATTTGGAGGGAAATTATATCGTTTCGGATTACGATAAGTTTAAATTCACTTCCCGGGTGCAGCTACTGCACCTTATTTTGAACTTTTCGCAGCGAGATAGTATAGAGTAAAGCGAGATGTGAACGGATGAAGCAAAAGGACCGGGGGATATACGATGACTGACAAGGAACTCTACGGGTTGGCGGTGGCGGCGATGGCTCAGGCCTATGCGCCGTATTCTGGCTATAAGGTCGGCGCAGCTCTACTGACGAAATCCGGCGAGGTGTTCTGCGGCGCGAACGCGGAGAACGCGTCCTACGGAGCGTCCATATGCGCCGAACGGGCAGCGTTTACGAGTGCGCTTTCTGCGGGACACCGGAAATTTGCGGCAATCGCCATTGCGGCAAACGGTGCGGCTCCCGCGTGGCCCTGCGGCATATGCCGCCAGTTCATATTCGAGTTTGGCGACGATATACGCGTACTAACGGGACCCGACGCGGACAGCCTTCAATCGTTCACGATTGCGGAACTCCTGCCGAACGGGTTTCGGCTGTCGGAACCAGCGAACGTGTATGGAAAGGAAACCGTGAC
>JAITEX010000111.1 GCA_031281765.1 Eubacteriales Family XIII. Incertae Sedis bacterium
TTACGACTATCATTATTGCCGCGTACACGGCATTAAGTTCGTCAAGCAGACAGGCGGTGACTTCATCGGATTTGAGAGATTTGGGATTCCCCTTGTCGTTGACCGCGCACAGGAAGTACTCCTGCGTATAGGATAATGTGTCCATTCCGCCCCCTCCGCTTTCCACTTCCCACCTCACTATTTACGATATACATAGCATAACAAGGCAACATATATTTATCAAGATATCGGATGGAGTTTATGGTAGCTTACCCAACCCTCCGGTACGCACGCTGTGCGAAGGCATAGGCCGCGGCCGCTATCCCTGCGCACCACGCAAGGGCAATCCCTATTTCATTCCCGACAGGAGCGGAATCGAGCAGCGCGCGCAAGGCGTTGACAATCGAAGTCACGGGCTGGTTCTCCGCGAACACGCGGACCGCGGCGGGCATCGTTGCGGTCGGGACAAATGCCGAACTGATAAATGGCAGAAAGACCAGCGGATACGAAAATGCGCTCGCGCCGTCTACGGATTTTGCGGTCAGTCCAGGAATGACCGCAAGCCAGGTCAATGCAAGCGTGAACAGCAAAAGTATTCCGGCGGCGGCGAGCCACGAGAAAACCCCCGCGTCCGATCTGAACCCCATCAGAAGCGCTATCAGAATGAGTACTGCGATTGTTACGGCGTTGGCGGCAAGCGACGTGAGGACGTGCGCCCACAGCACCGATGAACGCGTCACGGGCATGGCGTAAAACCGTGAGAACATACCGCCCCGGACATCGGTAAACAGCCGGAACGCCGTATAGGAAACGCCGCTCGCGATAGCAATCAGCAGTACGCCCGGCAGAGTGTAGTTCACATAGTTGCCCGTTCCCGTATCGATTGCGCCGCCGAAAACATAGACGAACAACAGCATAAATGCAAGTGGCATAAGTACGGTTGTGATGACCGTGTCGGGACTCCGCAGTATATGCCTCATAAGGCGTCCGAACAGGATACCCGTGTCACGTACCGCTTTTACCTTACGCATTGCTCCGCCTCCTTTTCCCCGGTTATCGCAAGGAATATATCCTCCAGTGTCGGCTGCTTTATAATATATTCTTCCCTTGCGGGCGGGAACAGCCTCTTGAGTTCATCAAGCGTCCCGATCGCGATAATCTTGCCCCCGTGCAGGATTGCGATGCGGTCGGCAAGCTGCTCCGCTTCCTCCAGATACTGTGTCGTGAGCAGGATGGCCTGACCGCTGTCCGCAAGCGTCTTGACGGTTTCCCAGACCTCGAGCCGCGCTTTCGGGTCGAGCCCGGTCGTCGGCTCATCGAGGAATATAACAGGCGGCGTTCCGACGAGACTCATGGCAATATCGAGCCGCCGCGTCATACCGCCGGAATAGGTGTCGGCGCGGCGGTCCGCCGCTTCTGTCAACCCGAAGCGTTCAAGCAGGCGATCGGCGGTCAGCTTCGGAGCCGCTATACCGCGCAGTCGGGCAATAAGCCTAAGATTCTCTCTTCCCGTAAGCACTCCGTCCACTGCGGCGAACTGTCCGGTCAGGCTGATGCTCTCGCGCACTTTAGCGGATTGGCGTGAAACGTCGAAACCGCACACGCCCGCAATGCCGCCGTCCGCGCGCAGGAGCGTCGAAAGTATTTTTATAATGGTGGTTTTGCCCGCGCCGTTTGCGCCGAGCAGCGCAAATATTTCACCCTGCTTCACTTCAAAGTCAACGCCCTTCAAAACTTCGACGTCTTTAAAAGACTTCCGCAGGCCTTTTACCGAGATTGCGACATCATTCATACTATATCACCCATCGCTCTTTTCGAGCTTATCCCTGATGTCGCGGTTCAGCGCTGCGCGCCAATCTTCATTGTAGGTTCTCGCATTGCGCAAAAGCTCGTCGCAGAACGCCGCTACATCCTCGCCCGTGACTTCCAATACCGGCTTTCCGGCTGCCGCGCCTTCCTCAAAGAGTTCAATCAGATCATAATGAACATCTAACATATCATAGCCGGATCCCGACGCGAACTTCCACATATGGTTTTGTATTTTCTTGAATACGTAGCGATAATCCTCGGGCAAAGCCTCCACCCGGGTCATCTGCCTCTTGTACTCGCGCTTTTCTCCGGCTATCTTTTTTATGTTGAAATAGTTGTTGAAGAAATCAGACATAAGTTTTCCCCTCCTTTAACTCGCCGAGCCTTGACGCGACAAAGCTCCACTTTTCCCAGAACGTTTGTAATTCACTACGCCCTGCGTCATTGAGCGCAAAGAACTTCCTCGGCGGCCCCATATCGGATGGCTTCTTCTCGATGCTGACGAGCCCGTTTTTTTCGAGCCGCACCAAAATGGTGTAGGTCGTGCCGTCCACCACCTCGGTGAATCCGAGCGCGTTCAGCCGTCGCGTAATCTCATATCCGTAGGTTTCGCCACGGCTTATGATTTCGAGAACACAGCCCTCCAGGACCCCTTTCAGCATTTCCGTAAGGTTATCCACGGCAGCTTTTCCTTTCTATTATGCGTCGCACGTATTATGTATCACTTATTACTGGTATAGAGTAACACAGAATAGCAAAGGCGTCAAGGTATTTCGCCTATAATTCGGGGAAGGTACTATTAATAACGATTTCAATCCCACGCAAACGTGAAATAAGAGGTATAATGAATGTAGTATACCGACGTAATAAGAGGGAGTGAAGTATACATGGACAGATCAACGCTATCTATGAACAATGCTATGGAGTATCTTCCTTCGCTCGGCAGGAAACTTGGGTTTGTCGGGTTCTTAGTGATGTTATCCGGTCCCACGGTATTCATTCTGGCCAATATTCTCTTTGATACATTGCCAAAATTCATCGCTTACACTTTTATGTGGGCTGCCATTGTCCTTCCGGGCATTGGCTTTGCCCTCAGCATTATTTCGTTGGTTTTAGATAGGAAATCAGACGCCCGGAAAAGCGGTTTTGCTATTTTCACTATCATAATGTGCAATCCCTTTTTCTACTTTATCTATTTCTTTATCTGTGGCATGATGGGTAGCGCTTTGGCAGGCATGCCGTCAATGTAGCGGGCGGGCCGATAACGGGAACTTGATAACATGAGAAGACGGTTATTATGCATTGCGCGGTTGGTCCTCACCGCCGGATTGATAGGGGCGTGCGCCTACATTGGACACAGATTGGAGTATTGGAGCCAACTGCCGGCTGTGGACAATGCCATTGGCGCAGCGCCGATAG
>JAITEX010000128.1 GCA_031281765.1 Eubacteriales Family XIII. Incertae Sedis bacterium
GCCGGCGGCAAGGTATTCTTTACGAACGCGGGCGCGGAAGCGAATGAGAACGCGCTGAAAATAGCGAAACAGTATACGGGGCGTTGGAAGTTCCTCTCCATGTACCGTTCCTATCACGGCTCGTCGTTCGGCGCGGCCGAACTGACGGGCGAGGCGCGCCGGTTCACGTGCGAACCCGGCGTACCGGGCTTCTACCATTTCGATGGCCCCTATCCCTACCGCGCGCCCGGACAGGTGGCGTTCAAAGGCGAGGCAGACGTCACGGGATATTATTTAGACCGGCTCGAGGAAGCCATTACGCGCGAAGGCCCCGATTTGATTGCGGCGGTATTTTGCGAAACCGTAGTGGGTTCGAACGGCGTGCTTGTGCCGCCCGAGGGCTATCTCGCGGGCGTGAAGAAGCTCTGCGGGAAGTACGGCATCCTGCTTGTGCTCGACGAGGTGATGGCCGGCTTCTACCGCACGGGTTCTAAGTTCGCCTTCCATCAGTTTGACGTGGAGCCGGATATAGTGACCTTTGCGAAAGGCTCTACCTGCGGCTACGTGCCGCTCGGCGGCGTCATCGTGAAGAAGGAAATAGCGGACTACTTTGAGGATAATAAGATGTGGAACGGGCTCACGTATTCGGCCCATCCCGTCGGTTGCGCGGCGGCTGTAGCGGCGATAGACGAGTACGAGCGGCTCGGCGTCCCCGAAAACGTATACAAGGTCGGGAAGCTGCTCGGAGACATACTGGGCGCCTTCGAGACGCAGCACGCCTGCGTCGGCCAGGCGCGCCATATCGGCCTCTTTGCGCAGGTGGAACTCGTCAAGGACAAGGAGACGAAGGAGCCGCTGACGGCCACGGAGATCGCGAATGTGATTGCGCGGCTGAAGGACAAGGGCTTCGCGACGTACAGCAATGAAAACGGCATAATGGTCGCGCCGCCGCTCATCATCACGGAAGCCGAACTGACGGCGGCCATGGAAATCTTCGACGCCGCACTGGGGGCCCTTGACGCCGGGCTGTGAGCCTGATAGAATTAAGAAAGTAAAAAAAGCAGGGGCGAAAGCCTCTCACCTCGTCGGCTCACGCAGGCAGGTCGGACAGAGAGACTCAGGGATATTTCCCGACTATTTGTTTGATTGCAAGGCGGAGCATGCTCCGCCTTTTTCATGTTTTGCGCGCCGACACAGGGAAGTATAAAGGCACAGAGAATTATAAAAAGGAGGTAATAACATTAGCAGACCAAACGCGCCACGGGGGCGGATGCCGGTCAAAAAAGGGAACCCGATCAACGACGAAATCACAGCCGACCAGCTGAGGGTCATCGACGAGGACGGGGAACAGGCCGGAATCATGCTGCTGGAAACCGCACTTCAGCTTGCGGATAAGAGGAAACTCGATCTCGTACTTATTTCGCCGTCGGCGAACCCGCCCGTAGCCAAAGTCATGGACTACGGCAAGTATCGCTACGAGCAGCAGAAACGCGAAAAAGAAGCGAAGAAAAAGCAGCATATCATACAAGTTAAAGAGGTCAGGCTCGGTACGTTTATCGAACAGCACGACCTTGAAGTGAAGGCGAAGAACGCGATCAAATTTCTGAAAGAGGGAGACAAGGTCAAGGTCAGCCTGAGGTTCAAGGGACGTGAACGCGGACGGACGGAGAAGGGCTTTGAGGTTATGGAGCGTTTTGCGGAAATGGCGAAGGAGGCGGGCCTTCCCGAAAAGAGGCCGGCATTCGAGGGCAGAAGCCTTATTATGATTCTCGCGCCGGTCGCGGTGAAGGATAAGGCCCCGCAGAAACAGATAGGAGAAAACGATGGCGAAAAATAAGATGAAGTCACACCGGGGAGCCATGAAGCGGTTCCATATTACGGGCAGCGGTAAAATCAAGAGGAACAAGGCATATAAGAGCCATATCCTGAATAAGAAATCCGCGAAGCGCAAACGCGGCCTGCGTCAGGCAACCCTGCTGACATCGGCGGATTTGAAGCGCATGAAGCGGGCGATGGCGAAGTAATAATAAATGTAAGGGATAATGAAGGTGATTTAGTATGGCAAGAGTAAAGAAGGGCTTGAACGCCCACAAGAGACATAAGAAGATACTGAAGCAGGCAAGGGGTTTTTACGGGCAGAAGAGCAAGGTGTTCCGCGCCGCGAACCCGGCCGTTATGCGTTCGCTCGCGACGTCCTATGTCGGCAGGAAGCGCAAGAAGCGCGATTTCCGGCGGCTTTGGATTGCGAGAATCAACGCGGGCGCGCGCCTGAACGGGCTTTCCTACAGCAGGCTTATGGACGGGCTGAAAAAATCCGGTATAGAAATCAATCGCAAGATGCTTTCCGAGATGGCCGTCGGTGATGAAACGGGTTTTGCCCAGCTTTGTGAAACGGCCAAGAGTGCGGTAAAATCATGAAATGCCCCTTTTGCGCGAATCCCGATACGAAGGTCATAGACAGCCGCCCGACGGAAGAGGGCCAGGCTATCCGCCGTCGCCGGGAGTGCGAGAGCTGCGGCAGACGCTTTACGACCTATGAGACGATCGAAGAGATTCCGATCATGGTCGTAAAAAAGGACGGCAGCCGTGAGGCTTTCGACCGCAACAAGCTGATGACGGGCATTATAAAAGCCTGTGAAAAGCGCCCTGTACCGATTGCCGATATTGAAAAAATCGTTACGGAGATAGAGAGCGGCCTGAACAATCTCATGAAAAAGGAGATGGACTCGACCATTATCGGCGAATTCGTCATGGAGCATCTGAAGAATCTGGACGATGTCGCCTATGTGCGGTTTGCCTCCGTATACCGGCAGTTTACGGATGCCGAAAGCTTCCGCCAGGAGGTGGAGAAATTGCTTGAAAACGGCAAGAAGAAGCCGAAGAAGTAGCGTTGATATGCATACGGTCATAGCGATTGACGGCCCTTCGGGAGCGGGAAAAAGCACGGTTGCGAAGCTCTTGTCCGAAAAACTCGGCATTGAGTATATCGACACGGGCGCCATGTATCGCGCGGCGGCCCTGTATCTGCTCGGCGCGGGCATAGATATTCACGATAGCGAAGCTCTGAACGCGGCGCTTGGTGAAATGAGTATAGATTTTTCGGATGGCCGGACCATGCTGAACGGCGAGGACATTTCGGCGCTGATACGTACGCCCGAGGTCACGGCGTTCGCTTCCGAAAGCTCGGCGCTCGCCCTGGTGCGGGAAAAGCTTGTGGCGTTGCAGCGCCGTATGGGCGCTGAAAAGAGCGTAGTGCTTGACGGCCGGGACATCGGCACGAATGTATTCCCACACACGAAGTTCAAATATTTCCTCACGGCTTCGCCGGAGGTCCGCGCGCGCCGCCGTGCGGATGAGATGGAGGAAAGGGGTGAGGATCCCGATTTCGATGAGGTGCTCGCCGCGATAAACAAACGGGACCTGAGCGATATGACGCGGGAGTTGAATCCTTTGGTTCAGGCGGCCGACGCCGTCCTTATCGTGACGGATGACATGAGCGCTGAGGACGCGGCCACGCTTATTGCCTCTTCTGTAGGGGATGAGCTTGCGGCAAATGTAAAATACTGATAAAATGGAGCGGTGGGGGATGATCGCGGAACCGCAGCGGTTTTTTTAACGGAAAAAATCCGCGCGGAGAAAGGTGGCGATCATGCCGAAAATGCATGAACTGCCCGAGGCCGAAAGGCCGCGGGAACGGCTTACGGCGTACGGAGCGGATGCGCTCTCGAACGCCGAACTTATCGCGATACTTATCGGCAGCGGCTGGCCCGGCGGGTCCGCCCTGGAGGTGGCGTCGCGCATACTTGCGGGGAGCGATCAGGGAATCGCTTATCTCGCAACGGCTTCGGTGGAAGAACTTTGCTCAGTGCCGGGCGTCGGCAGCGCAACGGCTTGCCGCATAGCCGCGGCTGCCGCGATAGGCAGGCGCATAACGGCGGCAGGTGAGCAAAAAAAGGTATCCTTTTCTAAGCCCGAAGACATCGTCTCGCTGTTTATGGATGAGCTCAGACGCGAGACACAAGAGATATTCCGCGTTTTGCTTCTGAATTTAAGAAACGAAATGATCGGGAAAGAGACGATTTCCATCGGTAATATATCGAGTTCGATAGTCGATCCGAGGGATGTGTTCAGGCCCGCGGTGCGCCGCGGAGCGGCCGGGCTTGTGCTTGTGCATAATCACCCGAGCGGCAATCCCGAACCGAGCGATGCCGATGTGGAAGTGACGAAGCGCATCTGCGAGGCGGGCGAACTCCTCGGCGTCAGGGTCATGGATCACCTGATTATCGGTAACGGGAAATTCGTCAGTATGAAAAAGAGAAATTTATTACCGGTACAATAATATTCCGGAAGGAAGGACTTCAACTATATGTTCGGGTTTGGAACCAGAGACGTCGGTATAGACCTCGGCACAGCCAATACGCTCGTATACGTAAAGGGCAAGGGCATTATACTCAACCAACCGTCCGTTATCGCGGTCGATACGTACGCGCGGCGGATTCTCGCAGTCGGCGTCGAAGCGAAGCGCATGATAGGCAAGACGCCGAAACACATCAAGGTGGTACGGCCGCTTGAGGACGGGGTCATCTCCAATTTTGAAATGACCGCGGAGATGCTGCGCGTCTTTATCAGCAAAGCGCTCGACCACGGTTCGCGCTTTTCCCATTTCCGCGTGGTGGTCGGCGTGCCGTCGGGCGTAACGGAAGTGGAGAAACGCGCGGTCGAAGAGGTGGTCCGGCAGATGGGCGCGAAAGACGTCTATATTCTTGAGGAACCGATGGCGGCGGCAATAGGCTGCGGCCTCCCGATAGATTCCCCGACGGGCTGCATGGTGGCCGATATAGGCGGCGGCACCTCGGACATCGCGATCATCGCGCTCGAAGGCATCGTGACGAGCACCTCGCTGCGGCACGCCGGCGACAAGCTGAACGAGGCCATTATAGCGTATATGAGGAAGAACTACGAGCTGTTTATCGGTGAGAAGATGGCCGAAGAGCTGAAGATAGAAATAGGCTGCGCCTATCTCGAACCCGACGAGCGCGGCGAGAACGCGCTGAAGTGGCCCGCGAGCGGGCGCGACATCGTAACGGGCCTTCCGCAGACCTACATCGTGACATCGCAGGATATACACGAAGCCCTTGAAGAGCCGATTGGCGTTATTATCGACGGCATCAAGCAGACGTTAGAAAACGCGCCGCCGGCCATCGCCGCGGATATTGCGCGCGGCGGCATCGTACTCACGGGCGGGGGAGCGCTGATCCGGGGGCTCGACAAACTGATTGCGGAGCAGACGGGGCTCGGGGTCACGGTCGCGGGCAACGCGCTTGAGGCCGTAGCGGAAGGGGCCGGCACCTGCCTTTCAAATATCGATAAACTCGAGCGTTACGCAAGCTATAATAAAAAATGAAATGGTTTGCCGTACATAAACGATTGACGCTTATCCTCGCAATAGTATTGGCCCTTATACTCTTGCTTATTTCGTCATATTCGCTGAGGAATCAGCAGAACGCGCTCGGGAACGCGGCGCGCAGCGTGCTTTCGGCAATACAAAAACCCTTCGGGTCGGCGGCGGGCGCCATAGGCAACGCGCTCGGCGGCGTTTTTTCGAACGACGAACTCGCAAAAAAGAACAAGGAGTTGCAGGAACAGGTCGATGAGCTTTCGGACGAACTTGCGGCGAACCGCATGAGCGCGGACGAGCTTGCGGAACTGAAGAAGCTCTCCGCGTCCCTGAACGGTGAGGAGAGCGTGTCGGACAAGAAGCTGAAAGCCGCAAACATCATTTCATATGAAGGTTCCACAAATCTCAGGATATTTACGATAGACCTCGGAACCGAATCCGGGGTAAAGCGCAATACTGTCGTGCTCTGCGGCGACGGCTTGGTGGGCCGCGTATTGTCATCCGAAAAGGGATGGGCGCAGGTGGTGAGCATTATAGACGAAAACAACAATATAGGGTTTCAGATAAAGGGTGAAAAAACCTATCTCGGCGTCCTGCACGGGGACGGCAGCGGCAAGCTGACCGGCTATCTGCTTGATGAAGGGGCTACGGCAAAAGAGGGCGATGAGCTTTTCACCTCCGGCGTTGGCGGTATCTATCCGGGCGGTATCAAAATCGGCACGGTGACAAAGGCCGAGGTAAAGAGCGACAGTTCGCTGCTGAATATCGAAGCCGACCCCGCTGTCTACTTCAAGGGCCTGAAAAAGGTGGCGGTTCTCGTATGAAGACTATGCGCTATTATGCCGCCGTGCCGATATTCCTGTTCGCCTTTCTCCTGCAGACCACGGTCCTCTGGAAACTGCCGGTCTTTGGCTCCTCGCCGAATCTTCTGCTCTGCCTTGTCGTGATTTTCTCGTTTCTCTATGAGGAACGGTACGGCTTGATACTCGGCGCGCTGTTCGGCGTCCTGCTCGATATTGCGACGTCCGCGCTTATCGGGCCGCAGGCAATCACCTTTGTTGCCGTCTATCTGATAGTCCGGGTGCTGCGGAATGTCTTTAACCACGAAAAGCTGATACCGGACGTACTGATGGCGCTTATCGCCACTCCCGTCAATCTGTTTTTGGTCTGGCTGATAAACCGTATATGCGGCGTGCCCGAACACATTATCTTTGTGGTGAAAGCGCTGCTTCCGCTGCTTCTCATGCATATGGCGATAACGGCTCTCCTGCACCCGCTCTTTGCGCGTACGGCAATACGGTACAGGAGCGACAGCCGGTACGAGGGAGGCAGGATATGATGAACTGGCTCAGTATGCGCAGCAATCAGATACTGCTGTTCTTCCTCGCGCTGCTGCTCATCCTCGGGGTACGGCTCTTTATTATTACGGGGGTACAGGGGTCGGAATGGAAGGAAGCCGCCGATACGAATACGATAAAGACGATTTCGACGGACGCGCCGCGCGGCTCTATCTTCGACCGCAACGGCGTATTGCTCGCCGGCGACCGGCCGACTTTCGCGGTCAGTTTCGCGCAGAACGGCATGACGTCCCCCGTCATGAACGAATCGATTGCAAAGCTCATCGAAATACTTAAAAGGCATGGGGAAGAGATCGCGGACAGTTTCCCGATAATCGTTCCGGAAAGCGGGAGCTATTCTTTCACCTACGACGCGGAGATAGCCGCGTGGTTGGAATCCCAAAAGCTGCCGGCCGGCATGACGGCGATGGACGCCTTTGACGAGATATGCCGGCAGAACGATATTGCGCCCGGCACCGATCGTTTCGCTGCGCAGAAGGATCTGCTGAATAAGGGGATCAGCCTGCCTATTTCCGTTCAGGCCAAAGACTATTCGCAGAATGTGGAGAAGAAAAGTTTCCTCGAAAAATTTAAACACTACGACATCGGCGCGGACGCGAGCGCGGAGGAAGCGTTCGCGGCGGCCCGCGAATATTACGGTATCGATAAGGAGCTTTCCGCGACCGAAGCGCGCGACATCATGAACGTACGGAATGAAGTCACGGACCAGGGCTATCTGAAATACCTGCCGGTCAAAGTTGCGTCCGGCCTCACTACGGAAACCGTTCTCGAAATCGAGGAGAACGAACACGACCTCTCCGGGGTTTCGGTTGGCACGGAGTCCGTCAGATATTATCCGCAGGGGAACAGCGCGAGCCATATACTCGGCTATCTCGGCAAGATCTCGGAAGAAAAGAAAAACGAGTACGTGAACGAAAAAGGCTATAAGATGACGGATCTGATCGGCCTTGACGGAATCGAGGGTTCGCAGGAAAGCCTGCTGCACGGGACGGACGGTATGAAGCAGGTGCAGGTCAACCGTTCGGGCGTGGCGATCCGGACGCTCGGCGAGGAGACGAAAGCGGAAAAGGGCAAGGACATTATGCTGACGATAGATATTCGTTTGCAGAAGATTGCCGAGGAGGCGCTGAAAAAGAACTTAGAAACCCTGCAGGCCGGCAGCAAGTTTACGAGTGAATACGGGGATTTCACGTATGAGGAGCGCGCGGCGAACGCGAATGTCGGCGCGGTGGTCATCATGGACGTTAAGACGGGCGAGCCGCTCGCGATGGCGTCCGCCCCGGATTTCGACCCGAATCTGTTTGCGGAGGGAATCACGTCCGAGAATTGGGCGAAGCTGCAGGGCGACAATCCGCGCGACCCTATGTCGCCGCGTCCCCTCTACAATGTGGCGGCGAGGGCCGCTGTACAGCCCGGCTCCACGTTCAAGCCCATTACGGCGATAACGGCGCTTGAGTCCGGCCTGAACCCGAACAGAAACCTCTATGACCAGAAATACGTCAAGATAGGTAATCATACCTATAGTTGTCTCGGCAGCCACGGCTATGTGGACCTCTACAAGGCGCTTCAGGTTTCGTGCAATTTCTACTTCTTCGATGTTGCGACGGGCAGGGACTGGGCGAACAACGGCGCGGACCTCGGCTATGCGAACAATATCAGCATCGATAAGATAACGGACTACGCGAAGCAATTCGGCCTCGGCGTGAAGAGCGGCGCCGAAATCGGCGAGACGGTGATAGCGTCACCGACCTCGGAGAAAAAACTCGCGACGACGAAGACCCAGCTGAAGAATTACCTGCTCGGGCAGGCCGAATATGTCTTTGCGGAGCGGATACTGGAAGACCAGGAACAGCTGCTCGCGAATGTGGACGAAATTGTGAGCTGGACAAAGGAAAACCCGACGGTAAACGAGATCAAGGAGCGCGTCGAGAAGCTCGGCGTGAAAAAATCCGAATCGCAGAAACTTGCCGAGACGTGCAAATATACGTATTTCAATTATGCCGAATGGACGATAGGGGACGAATTTAATATCGCCATCGGGCAGGGCGAAACGGCCTTTACGCCCTTGCAGATGGCGCGCTATACCGCGACCCTCGGAAACGGCGGCCTGCTGAATACGGCGAGCCTTATCAAGGCGGTGGAAGGTACGGGCGAGGTAGAGCGCGCGGCCGGGGTTCAGGCCGATATTACCAATCAAAAATATATCAAGGACGTACTCTACGGCATGAGCCTTGTCGTATCGGACGGCTCCATGAAAAGCGGCCTCGCGGGCCTCGATATGAAGGTGGCGGGCAAATCCGGAACGGCGCAAAGGGAAGGCTATATCAATCCGCCGGATGAAGTCGAGTATGTGAAAGAACACCTCTCCGGCATCAATCCGGACCTGAAATGGAAGGACGTCCAGACAGAGATGGCGCGCCTTATGGCGGACTATCCCGCCATCTATACGAATGAGAATACGGCGGTCAGAAGGGCTGTCATCAATCTCTCGGGACGGAATTTCGATTCCAGTCGTATAGATGCGTATAAAGAGAAGTATGTACCCTTCGCGTGGGACATCGCGCTCGCTCCGGCGGACAATCCCGAAATAGCGGTCGTCGTCATGATAGTGCAGGGCGATAAGTCGGCAAACGCGTCGCCGACGCTGCGCGAGTGCATAGGAAAATACTTTGAGCTTAAGAACGGCGATGAGAGGAGCGGCTTTACGGTGGACTATAAGACGTTCTTCGACGGCGACAATCGCGACAATACGATAGAGAAAGTGTATGAGGGTAATAAGAACACGAGCGCAACGGAAGAATCAGATTCCGAAAAGGCCGCGGGAAGCGGCGCGGGGGAGGCTGGCTGATATGGGTAAGGTCATATTCGCCGCGTCCGGAAAGGGCGGCGTCGGCAAGTCCGTCCTTATCTCAAACCTCGGCGCCGTATACGCGGAGCGCGGAATCCGTGTCGCCATGGTGGACATGAATATCGGCCTGCGCAATCTCGACATCTATATGGGGCTCGAAAACCGCGTCGTCTACGATATTGCCGATGTGCTTTCCGGCCTCGTGCCGCCGCGCCGCGCTATGGTCAAGGACAAACGCTTTCAGGCGCTGTACTTTCTCGCGACGACGCATAACAAGGAGAAATTCACCTACGGCGCGGACGATATAGCGGTGCTCTACGCCTATCTGCGGGAGCTATTCGACATTGTTCTTGTAGACGGGCCGGCCGGGCTCGGCGCGGAACTGAAACTTGCGATGACCGGGGTAGACAAAGCGATAATCGTGACAACGCCCGAATACGTGTCGCTGCGCGACGCGGACCACGCGGATCAGATACTGCGGGCGGGCGGCATTACGGACCGCGTGTACATCGTCAACAAAGTAAACGCCAGCTACTTCGCGAGCGGGCTCCTGCCGACCGTAGAAATCATTACGAGCATGATGAAGATACCGCTCATCGGCGTGGTGCAATACGACGACGCAATTCATGTGTCCGGCAACAGCGGCACGCCCGCCGTGCTGCGGGGCGACAGCTATATCACACGCAATTTCGAAAAGATCGCCGACCGCCTGCTTGCGATATAAGCGGCTGTTACATTGCTGGTTCCGTTGAAATGTGTTTGTAAGTTTTTGTTTTTGTGCGGATACTTATCCCGAGTATCAGCCCAACCCCTATCATATTCGCCATAACGGACGTCCCGCCGGCGGAGAGGAAGGGCAGCGTAATACCCGTAATCGGCATTACCCCCATGGTCATGCCGATATTCTCAAAGATCTGAAAACCGAACATGGCGAGGAAGCCGATGCAGACGAGGGCGTCAAAGACTTCGTGCGTCCGCGTAATGGTACGCCAGATACGGTGGAGAAAGACGGCGTACAGGGCGATGACGGCCATGCCGCCGACAAAGCCGAGCTCTTCGCATATTACCGAATAAATAAAGTCGGATTCCTGCACGGGCAGAAAGCGTGACTCCTTGATAGTCCCGTTGCCAAGCCCTTTGCCGAAGAGGCCGCCGCTGCCGATAGCGGTCTTGGACTGGAGCGCGTGATAGGCTTCGGCCAATTCCGTGTTCGAGGGGTGAAGCCAGGCCTCAAAGCGGTTTTTCTGATAGGGTTTCAGAAAACGGTAGGCGATGGGGATGGCGATGAAGAATGCGAGCGCAAGCTCTCCGAACAACCGGGCGCGCAGGCCTGCGGCGAATATCATGCCGACGAAGATAAAAAACGTGACGATGCCGGCGCCCATATCGATAAAGGCTACGAGCCCTATGATGGGGAGGGCGGGCAGGGCTGTGAACAGAAACCCCTTGAAAGTAAAAAGCGTTTCCCGTCTTTCATCGAGCCATGACGCGAGGAAGAGTATAAACGTTATCTTCACGAGTTCGGAAGGCTGCAGGGTCGTAAAGCCGAGGTTGACCCACGCCCGCTGCCCGCTGCCGAGGTCCGTGCCGATGCCCGGGATATAGACGGAGAGCTGTATGATGAAGCACAGGGCAAAAAAGACCCACGTAAACCGGCTGAGGATTTCCGGGTCAATAAGCGCAGCTACTATCATCACAATGAGCCCCGCGCCAAATGCTATGATCTGTACTATCACCATGCGGGATGATTGGCCGGTTGCCGTAATGCTGTTTATCATAATAACGCTAATGACGCCGAGCAGGAACGGAGTCAGCGCCAGCGGAAAGTCTATTTTTTTTATAAAGTTCATTAATCTATCAGCCTCTATTCAGCTTTAATTGCGGCTACCCCCAATTTAAAGCGTATTATTTGACATACACGTGCATCTTACATTATAATACATATAGTATGTTTGCAACAACCTTTTGTTAATAGATATACATCATATGTTATTTCAAGATGGTAGAATGCACTGCTTTTGCGTCGAGTCTACCGGCGAAAGCGGATTGAAGGAGGTTGGACACCATAGAAAATATTACAGGAGTGGTATTGGCCGCGCTTATAGGCGGACTATTGATTGTGTTGATAGTAGGATTTTTTACCGGCTATCTCGTACACAAGTCGAGGAGCGAGAGGCTCGTCGGCAATGCGGAACTCACCGCAAAGAATATGCTTTCGGACGCGGAGCGTCAAGTGGAGGCCTTGAAAAAAGAGCAAATTATCGAGGCGAAAGAGGAAGCGCACAAAATCAAGAAAGAGGCGGATGACGAAATCCGGGAGCGACGGGCGGAAGTCCAGAAATCCGAACGCCGTCTCGTGCAGAAAGAAGAAGCGCTCGACCGCAAGATAGAGAATATCGAGCACAAAGAAGAAAATATCTCGAAGAAGGAAAAAAGCATCATCAGCAAAGAGCTTGAGCTTGATGAGCAGATCCGACGCCAGAACGACGAGCTCGAAAAGATTTCGGGCTATACGAAGGACGAGGCGAAACAGCTCTTGCTCAGCAACGTCGAGCACGAGATCCGGCAGGAAGCGGCGGTGCTGATACGCGAGATAGAGGCGGAAGCGCGCGAAAAGGGCGACGCCAAGGCGCGCGAAATCATTACGGGCGCGATACAGCGCTGCGCCGCGGACCATGTGGCGGAAACGACGGTCTCCGTCGTGCCGCTGCCAAACGACGAGATGAAAGGCCGCATTATCGGCCGCGAGGGGCGCAATATCAGGGCCATCGAGACGATGACGGGCATCGACCTTATTATCGACGATACGCCGGAGGCCGTCGTGCTGTCAGGCTTCGACCCGGTCAAACGCGAGGTTGCGCGCCTGAGCCTTGAAAAGCTGATCGTGGACGGCAGGATACATCCCTCGCGCATCGAGGAGATGGTACACAAGGCCGAAAAGGAAGTCGCGAATATTATCAAAGACGCGGGCGAGCAGGCCACCTTCGAGGTCGGCGTACACAATGTCCACCCCGAACTTGTCAAACTGCTCGGCCGGCTCAAATACCGTACGAGTTACGGCCAGAATGTGCTGAATCACTCTATCGAAGTGGCGCACCTTGCGGGGCTGATGGCCAGTGAACTCGGGCTCGACCCCGTGCTCGCAAAACGGGCCGGCCTGCTGCACGACATCGGCAAGGCTGTCGACCACGAGGTTGAGGGCACGCACGTGGATATAGGCATCGACTTGCTGCGCAAATACAAGGAAACCCAGGCCGTTATCGACGCGATGGCGTCGCACCACGGAGATTATGAAGCCAAGAGCCTCGAAGCCGTGCTTATCACGGCGGCGGACGCGCTTTCGGCCGCGCGGCCCGGGGCGCGCAGGGAAACGCTCGAAACCTATATCAAGCGCCTGCAGAAGCTCGAGGAAATCGCCAACACGGCACGGGGCGTCGAACGCTCCTACGCCATTCAGGCGGGCCGCGAGATACGCATTATCGCGAAGCCCGACGAGGTGAACGACCAGGATATAGTGTTCCTCGCGCGCGACATCAGCAAGAAAATCGAGAGCGAGCTTGAGTATCCGGGCCAAATCAAGGTAAACGTGCTCCGCGAGACGCGGGCCATTGACTACGCGAAGTAAGCGCGGAAGCACTATAAGAAAAGGAATTTGATGCGCGTCTATTTGGACAACAGCGCGACGACGAGGGTATCGGAGTCGGCTGCCGCTTCCGTCCTGCGGTGCATGACGGAGGAATACGGCAACCCGTCCTCCCTCCACTCGTTCGGACAGAGCGCGCGAAAGATACTGCGGGAATCGAGAGAAACCATAGCAGCCCTCGCCGGTGTGCGCCCGGCGGGGGTCGTCTTTACGTCCGGAGGAACGGAAGCGGACAATCTGGCTTTTGCGCCGCTGTTTCGCGACCCGTCCCGTCTGCCGGACAGGCGCATACTGATCTCGGCGGTCGAGCACCCGGCCGTATCGGCGCCCGCGGAGCGCCTTGCCGCTCTCGGCGCAAAGCTTTTGCGCCTCCCGTGCTTCGGCCGTAACACGGACACACCGGGCATGGTGAATCTGGCGGCGGCTGGAGAGGGCGGTCTCCCCGGCGCGGACCTCATTTCCGTTATGGCCGTCAACAATGAAATAGGTACGGTGCAACCCGTGGCGGAGCTTTGCCGCCTCGTGCGCGCGCTTGAACGCGCCGGCGGTTCGGGCCGGAAAACGCTGATTCATAGCGATGCCGTGCAGGCCTTCGGCAAGCTGCGGGTAGCTGTGGCGCCCGGCAGCGGAGCGGCGCCGAGCGGCGGCGACGCGCCGGACATGATAAGCGTCAGCGCCCACAAGATCTACGGGCCGAAGGGAGTCGGCGCGCTGTGCTGCGCCCGTCCCGAAAAACTGTTCCCGCTTATCTTCGGCGGCGGGCAGGAGGACGGCATCCGGTCCGGTACGGAAAACACGGCCGGCATTGCCGGGTTTGCTACGGCTGCACGTGAAGCGGAGAATACTATGCGACGGGACGCTGAGCGCGTCATGGAACTGCGCGCGCAGCTCCTTTCCGGCATTCTGGACGCTATCCCGGACGCGCTGATAAACAGCCCGCGCGCCGCCTCGGCGGAGGGCACGCCCGGAACGTGCTCACCCTATATACTGAACGTATCCTTTCCGGGGACGCGCGGCGAAGTCCTCGTCCACGACCTTGAAAGCCACGGGATATACGTATCGACAGGTTCGGCCTGCTCGTCCATCGGGAAGAAGGGCGGCAACCGGAATTCCTCGCTGAAAGCCATCGGGCTGACGGACGCCGAGGCGGACGCCGCGCTGCGTTTCAGCTTCAGCCGTGACAACACGGCCGAAGAAATAGGCTACGTCCTCGAACGGCTGACGGACGCCGTCCGCCGCTTCCGCCGCATCGGGACATACCGGTAGGCGGGACATTCCCGTTTGCATCGCGTTTGCCCGGGCACGTAAAAGCCAGTATTCTATTAGCTCACCAATAATTTACGATACAAGTACAAAATCAAATAGTATAAAAAAAACGCAAGCCCTTCTTTTTGTGATTGAAAGGTTTGGGCGTTGAAAA
>JAITEX010000018.1 GCA_031281765.1 Eubacteriales Family XIII. Incertae Sedis bacterium
ACCATGCCCGCGACGCGCACGGGGACGCCCATCGCCTCCGTTACCTGCAAGGCCGCGTGTACATGCCCCTTGCCGCCGTCTATCAGTATAATATCGGGCGAAATATCAAACCCCGCCGACCCTTCCTGCGCGCGGCGTAGCCGCCGGTATAACACTTCCTGCATAGCGGCGTAGTCATCGCCCTTGATGTTTTCGGAGCGGATACGGAACCGGCGGTAGGCGCTCTTCCGCGGCTTTGAACCGACGAATACCACCATGGCGCCCACACTGTCGGCGCCGCCCGTATGTGAGATGTCATAGGCTTCGATGCGCGGCGCCGGAATATCCTCCGGCGTCCCCCCTCCGGACGCGTCCGGAAGTCCGAACACGTCAAACAATTCCTTTGACAGCGTCTGTTCTTTCTCGCGCCCGCGCGCCGCGAGGTCGGCCATCAGCTTCGTGGTTTCGCTCACATCATTCAACGCGAGTTTCAGCAGCGCCCGCTTCTCCCCGCGCGCAGGAACCTCTATCTTCACCGTATGGCCGGAATTATCCGCGAGCATTTCCGCAAGCAGCCCCGTATCCGGTATCTGCTGTTCAAGCAGTATCTCCTTCGGCGCCGACGCCCGGTCTATATAGTATTGCAGCATAAAAGCGGAGACGATTTCCTCTTTTGTGGAGGATGGCGGCGCGTCGAGATGATGTATCTCGCGTCCCGAAAGCCGGCCTTCCCGTACGAAAAAGACCGTGACCTGCGCCGCCGCCGTCTCGCCTTCCTTTGGCTCTGCGGGCAGCGCTGCCAGCACGATGTCCATATTCCCGGACGACAGCAGATCCACGCGCTGCTTCTCGATGACGGACTGCGCCGCCGCGAGCATATCGCGCAGATAGGCCGCTTTTTCAAATTCCATCGCGTTCGCCGCCTCCGTCATACGGCGCTTCAGCAAATCTATCGTCTCCTTATTGCGGCCTTTCAGAAACGCGATAACGCTCTCAATATCCCGCATATATTCATCGTGGTCGGCCGCGCCGGAGCAGAGGCAACGGCATTTCCCGATATGGCCGTACATACACGGCCGCGCGCCGTCCGGGAATTTCGCGGTCCGGCAGCGCTTCAAACGATAGACGTCACGCAGCAGTTCTATCATGCGGTTGACGGACTTGACGTCCGCGTACGGGCCGAAGTATTTGCTGCCGTCATTTTTCAGCACGCGCGTTTTCTCGATGCGCGGCCATTCCTCCTGCAGCGTTATTTTGATATAGGGATAGGTCTTGCCGTCGCGCAGCATGACATTGTAGCGCGGCATATACTTTTTGATAAGCGTGTTTTCGAGGATGAGCGCTTCCATTTCGGTGCGCGTCACGATGGTTTCAAACTCCGCGATATGGCTCGCGAGGGCCGCCGTTTTCATATCGAAACGCGACTGTGAGCGGAAGTACTGCCGTACGCGTTTGCGCAGGGACGCGGCCTTTCCGACATAAATCACTTCGCCGCAGTCGTCCTTGTGGAGATAGACCCCCGGTTTGTCCGGGAGTTTTTTCAGATTGTCCTCTATATCAAACATCGTTCCAGATGAGCGCGAGCAGTTCCGCCAGTTGGGCACGCTTCACATCATCCCACACGGAGTCTTCCAATAATAACCGGAAGGATTCATCCTCATACAACGTTTCGTTGAATTTTTCGACCCGCTCCGTTTCCGCGGGAAAATCCCGGGCTTCGCCGCGCTGCCGGAATTCGCGCATCGACATTTCCGCCGCGCTGCCGGTTGTAAGAGAGCGGAGCGCAAACCACCGGATGAAAGCAAGGGCTGCCGCCTTTTCCTCGTCCGGCGCGTCCGCGTTCACATACATGAGGTTCGTGCTGCGCATAAGCAAACGGTTCGCCATCTCCGGGCGATTCGTCTTTAGCGGAAGCATAATGGTGTTTTCCGCCTTATCCGCGTTCAGCCTCGCAAGCCCGTCAAGTTCTTCGCTGTCCACCGGGTAAAACGCCGCCTTGTCCGCCGCAAATATTTCCGTAGCGTTCTGCAGGGAATACTTCTCCTCGTTCAAAAAGTCCGTGCCGCGTATGCCCGCGGCAAACCGCCCGGCGAGCTTCGACGTCAACTCGTCCAACGCGGACGCGTACGCGCTCAGGCTTGTTTGCACCTCAACGGCGTCCGCTCCCGCTTCCGCGATTTGTTCCCTGTCCTGACCCGCAAAGCTGACATCATTAAGCCGCTTCGTAATCGACGCGGGATCCGCCCCCGCCACAGCATAGACGCCGTTCAGCTTCGACGTAAATTCACCTTTTTTCGCCGGAAGGGCGTAGGTGTTCCCGTTCAGGGTATAGTTCGCCGCTGTCCCGTTTTTTATATACGCGTCGAGAGCCGCGGTAAAAACCACCCATTCCTCGTAGCCGGCATTTCTCATATCGGACACATACCGGACTTCGTTCACTCCCGCCGCAAGCTCGGTTAGCAGCCTTTTGTCGCAGAGCAGCCCGAAGCCCGCGACGCTCCACGGGAACCCGCTCCCGTCGACGCCCGCTATATCCGCCTCCGCCGCCATATCAAACACATAGCCTTCTTCCGCGAACTGCCCGGTATCAATATCCCCCGGAAGCACATACAGGGCCGGCGGTTCGTCCGACCGTAACTGCCGGCGTACGGAGCGTTCGCTCCCCTCATCCAAAACCGCGTTGACTTTAACGCCGGTTTCCTCTTCGTATGCGGACAGCGTTTCCGCAATAGCGATGCCGTCATCCTCATTGCCGAAGTACGCTGTAAACGTGTAATCGTCCGTGCCGGACTCTTCGGAAACGGCATCCGGACTCTTTGTTTCGCCTTTCCTGCCGCCGGTATCCGCGCACGCCGAGAGCGCCGCCACCGGCAATACCAATGCGAGCAGTATCGCAATTCCCTTGTAAAATTTCATCTATTTCAGCTTTCTGATTCGTTTTACCTCACGCGAAGTATAGCCGGGTATCCCGTAAAAATTCTTCGCGTTCTTCCTCCTGCGCCGCCTCACCGCGGACGCAATAACAGAGTAAATGAGCCAAAGCGCAAATATCGCCACGATGCCGATAATGATTTTGATAACGACTGTCGCGATCTTGCCCGCGCTCTTGAACGCCGACCGTATGCCGGCGGCCTTCACCTCCTCGGCAGCCGTAAGCTTCACGCTGCCGACTTCTCTATCCTTATAATACACTACCGCCGTACCGAGGTCATCGCCTTTTTTCAGCGGCGCATTTACGGATTTCTCCGCGCGTACTTCTATTTTTATCTCGTCGCCCGCGTCGCTTGCCGAAGTCAGGGCGGAAACATCACTGTCCGACAGCGCTTTCACCCTGTCAAGCTTTCCGTTTGATACCGTGACTTCGGACATGACCTGCCCTTTTTCAATGACTTTTGTCATCACAAAATTGCGGAACCCGTATTCGAACAGCTCTTCCGTATCCGCGTATTCGAGATCCTTCTTTGCGCCGAGCACGATAGAGATAAGCTCTCTGCCGTCCCGTTCAGCGGCCGCGGCAAGGCAATAACCGGCGTTGTCCGTATGCCCCGTCTTGACGCCCAAAGCGCCATCAAACTTGATTGCGCGCTTTTCCTTGTATACGGATATTTCCTCTTTGCTGGAAAACAGCTTATTGGTATTTTTCAGCTTCCGCGCTTCACTCTTGTTCGTTTCGGCTATCTCGTATTCAGCGGTCCCTACAATCTTCCGGAGTTCTTTATTCTCCATGATAACCTGCGCCAGAACAGCCATATCACGCGCCGTCGTATAGTGGTTGTCATCGTCAAACCCGTGCGGATTTACGAAATTTGTGTTATCCATGCCGAGCGCGGCGGCCTTCGCGTTCATGGTTTCCGCGAATTTTTCGACGCTGCCGTCCATAGCTTTGGCGAGCGCCACTGCCGCGTCATTCGCGGACGGCAACATCAAGCCGTAGAGCATATCCTCTACGGTAAGCTCCTCGCCCTCTTTCAGCGCCATATTCGAACCCTTAGGCGCCGTATCCGCGGCTTCCTTGTCCGCCGTCACAACCTGCTCCGGTTCCATATTCTCGATGGTAAGCAGCGCCGTCATCATCTTCGTGAGCGACGCCTCCGCCATCGGCGTGTCGGCGTCCTTCTCAAAGAGCGCCTGCCCCGTACCCGCGTCAACCACGATGGCCGCGTCAGCGGTAATCTCGGGATCCCGCGCGTAATCCGGCTCGGCATAAACTGCCGTTAAGGCCGTCTGCGGGAACCACACCGTAATGACCGCTATTATTGTTGTTATTAATAGAAGCCGCTTCATATACTCTGTTTCTTCTTACCGCTCTATCCCTTATATTTCCGTGAAGAAATACTCCGCAAGCTCCGCGCCCGAGTCGAACAGCCGCCCCGGGATACCGGCCTCTTCCGTGAACGCGCCGTCGCCGTTGTCCCGTTCTTCCGCGCTGTCGAACAGCACATAGGGGACCGGTTCGGCGGTATGCGTACGCAGCGATACCGGCGTGGGGTGGTCCGGGACCACGAGTATGCGGAAACGTTCGCCGCTCTCGCGCAGCCACGCGAGTACGGGAGCGAGAATCTCCGCGTCTATGCGCTCAAGCGATTCTATCTTTTCGCCACGCTTGCCCTGATGGGAACATTCGTCCGGCGCCTCGACGTGGACATAGACGAAGCTGCGGCCTTTTTTAAATTCCTCTATCGCGGCCGCGCCCTTGCCGGTATAGTTCGTGTCGAGCATCCCCGTGGCTCCGGGTACCGTTATTACCTCAAGCCCCGCGCAGATACCGATACCCTTGATAAGGTCCTGGGCCGACACGATGCTACCGTCGATCCCGAATTTCTTCTTGAAGGATTCGAGAGCCGGCTTCTTGCCCTGGCCCCATATCCATATTGAATTGCCCGGGTTCAGCCCCCGGCGTACGCGGTCTTTGTTTATTTCATGGTCTTTCAGTATGTCGTAGCTCTTTATCATGAAATCGCGAAGGAACCCGCTGCCTTCGCCCTGCGGCAGGTAATCGCCGATGCGCCGCTCGAGAATGTCGTGCGGCGGCGTCAATTTATAGCCGGAAGCCTCGTTTGATACGTCCCCGATTCCCGTATCGGTCCTGTCGCCGACACCGACAATCAGGGCGTGCCGGTAACTGACGCCGGGATAAAAAGCAACCCGCCCCTTGTTTGCCGCAAGCCCCGAACCGAGTTCCCTGTCCACAGCCTCGATAAGCTCCTTCGCCTCTTCGTTCGTGATTTCGCCGGAACTGTGGTCGATGATAATACGGTCCTCGTAGGCAGTGTCAGGATCGCCCGCAAGCGTCACGAGGTTTGTCCGGAACGCTACGTCCGTATCCGCCATATCGATGCCGATGCTGACCGCTTCAAGCGGCGAGCGCCCGGTCAGGTTCGTCACGGGATCGTACCCCATTACCGCGAGGTTCGCGGCGTCGCTTCCGGGCGCAATGCCGTCCGGGATGGTCCGCACTAAGCCGGTCAGCCCACGCGCGGCCAATCCGTTTGCCGCGGGCATATGAGCTTCTTCAAGGGGGGTTTTTCCGTTTTCGCCTTCGCCGATATTATCGGCGGCGCCGTCCGGTACGAGTATTAGATATTTCATGTAGTAGCCTCCTCAAATTTCTTCATAACATATGATAAACGGCAACACCGGCTGAGCCGATGTGTTTCTGTAGCCGTAACTTTCGGGATATAGGTGAAATCCGCGTCTTTTGACATCGAGCGGAGTCATCGGAAACCATAGCGCCGCGCCGCTCTGCAAAATAGTATATCATAGTCATCCGGAATATTCATCAAGATGGTATAATGTATACTTAACTTACCGAGACCACGCTACGAGAGACGCGCAAAGGAGCCACCGTGTACAAAATTGCTTCACTGAACAAAATTTCCCCCCGGGGAACAAACTTATTTACGGATTCGTATGTAAAGACGGAAAAGCCGGAGGAGGCGAACGCCATTCTCGTGCGCAGCCATGATATGCGCGCGATGGATTTCGGCGAAGGCCTGATTGCGATAGCGCGCGCCGGCGCCGGTACGAACAATATACCCGTAAAAAAGTGTTCCGAACAGGGCATCGTCGTCTTTAATACGCCGGGCGCGAACGCGAACGCGGTCAAAGAGCTCGTGCTCGCCGCCATGCTCATGTCATCGAGAAATGTGATTGACGCCGTTGAGTGGGTGTCTTCCCTGCACTCGACAGGCGATAATGTGGAAAAATATAAGTCCCGGTTTGCGGGCGAGGAAATCCGCGGCAAAACGCTCGCCGTGATCGGCCTCGGCTATATCGGCGTGATGGTGGCGAACGCGGCCAAGGACCTCGGCATGACGGTCGTCGGGTACGACCCGTATATTTCCGTACAGAACGCGCACGACCTCTCGCCGTCCGTCCGGCTCTATGAGTCGCTTCCGACCCTGCTGCCGCACTGTGACTTCGTCACGATACACGTACCCGCGAGCGATAAGACAAACGGCATGTTTGATTACGAAGTGATAAGCGCGATGAAGAACAAGGCCACGCTGCTGAATTTTTCGCGCGATTCCCTCATCGTAAGCGCGGACGTGAAGCGCGCGCTTGCCGAGAAGAAGCTGAAACGCTATATCTCCGACTTCCCGACCGACGAACTGCTCGGTACGGACGGGGCCATCCTTATCCCGCACCTTGGGGCGTCCACAAAGGAGTCCGAGGAAAACTGCGCGGTGATGGCCGTGCGCCAGGTGATGAACTATCTCGAACACGGCATTATCGAAAACTCCGTGAATTTCCCGGATACGACGCCGGGCCCGAAGTCGGCCGTCAGCCGCATCTGCGTGCTGAACCGGAATATCCCGTCGATGCTCGGGAAAATCACGGGCGTACTCGCCGAGATGAACGTCAATATCAGCAAGCTTATCAACAAGAGCAAGGGCGACAACGCCTATACGATTATCGACGTGGACAATGAGCAAAGCGAAGCCGACATCAGAAAAGCGTTCAGCTTCGAGGGCATCATCAGCGTCCGGGTTCTGTAACCTTTACGCGAGCCCGACTGCGGCGACCACCCGGTCGCGTATCCCCGCAAATTCCGCGGCGGCGGCTTCCTTTGACGCGGCGCGCGCCGAGATGTATATCTTCAGCTTCGGCTCCGTGCCGGAGGGCCGCATCATCGCGCGCGAGCCGTCTGCGAACTTGAACTCGACGACATTTCCCTCGAGTCCCGGAACCTCCCTGAAATCGACGTATTCGGCGAGCGCGCCTTTGAAGGCGTCCCTGACCGCGGGCGTCCGCGCCGCTTCCATTATGCGCGCCATATCCTCCATGCCCTTTTCGCCGGGCATAATAAACTCGGCGACCTCATCGTGGTAGTACCCGAACTTCTTGCCGATTTCGTCAAGCCGGCCGATAAGCGTGACGCCTTCGGATTTACTGAGGGCGGCCGCCGCGCAGATAAGCGCGGAAGCGTTGATTGCGTCCTTGTCGCGCACGTGCGTACCCGACAGATAGCCGCAGCTTTCCTCAAAGCCGAAGAGGTAGCGGCCTTCTTCCCCCGCGCGGGCAAGCTCGTCCATCACTTTGCCGATATTTTTGAACCCCGTTAGAACGAGCCGCGTTTCGGCGCCGCTGTCCGCGGCCATCACGGAAACGAGGGGCGAAGAAACGATGGTCGTAATGACGATCTCATCATCGCGAAAAACGCCGGCTTCCTTGTTCCTGCGCGTCACAAAATCCAACAGCAGTATGCCGAGTTCATTCCCGTTTATGCGCCGATAGTCCCCCCCGTCGTGGACGGCTATGGCTACGCGGTCGGAATCCGGGTCCGTCGCGATGAGGATGTCCGGCGCCTCGCCCTCAGCCGCAAGCTTTTCGCAGAGCGCGAGACCGAGCTTCAGGGCCTTCGCGTTTTCGGGGTTCGGCTCCGGGCAGGTCGTAAATTCAGGGTCGGGCAGTTCCTGTTCCGGCACCACCGTCACCTTCCCGACGCCGAGCTTCGCAAGCGCCGAGCGCACGGGGATATTGCCCGCGCCGTGCAGCGGCGTATACACGACGTTCAAATCCGCCATATCGATGCTCCCGCACTCAGGCGTCGCTTCGAGGACCGCATCCACAAACCGCTCCTCGAAGTCATCCGGTATAATATGCAACAGCGGCTCGGCCGCAGCGGCCGCGGCGCGGCGTTCCGCTATGCTTCCCGTATAGGTATCCGCTACGGTTTTGATTCCCGAGGAAAAATCAACCCCCTCGATGAGCGCCGCTATCTTCCCGGCCTCATCCGGCAGGCATTGACATCCCGTATTCCCGTATATCTTATAGCCGTTATACTCTTTCGCGTTGTGGCTCGCCGTCACGACCACGCCCCCGTCACAGCCAAGCTCCCGGACCGTATAGGACAGGAGCGGCGTCGCGGAGAGACGCCCGAAGAGATAGGTCTCTATCCCGTTGGCGACAAAGACGCAGGCCGCTTCAAACGCAAAGAGTTCAGAGTTTCTGCGATTGTCATAGGCTATCGCGGCCTTAGCGGGCCTCGTTTCACCCGCCGCCCTTACCGCATCGTTCAGATGCGCCGCAAAACCCTGCGTCGCCCTCATCACGTTCGGCGTGTTCATGCGGTTCAATCCCGCGCCGAGTATGCCGCGCATACCGGCGGTGCCGAACTCGAGGTCACGGTAGAAACGGTCCTCTATTTCCCCCGCGGCCGGGCCGCCGTCCCCCTCGCGCCCGTAAGCCGCAAGCAAATCCTCAAGCTCCGCCCGCAGTTCTCCGTCAAGCCATTTTATTGACAGCCAGTCCCTTAGCCGTGTTACGCTCTCCATCATTTTTGCCCCCTTTCAGGTTCCCGATTCTTTATTCATACCAGGTAATTGCTCTCTGCTCTGCGCGATAGCGCCGTTCAGCTGTATGCCGATGATAAGCACGAAAGCGAGCACGTAAAACCAAATCAGCAGAAGCACGATAGAACCTAAGCTTCCGTAGAGCAGGTTGAAATTACTCGCTTCAGAAGTGACCCACCTGATATAGAACGAGTACAGCCAGGTGGCAACGAGCATCCCGATTGCCGAGAACAGGCTGCCCGGGAATATCATGCGCAGCATCGCGCGCATATTGACGAACCACGCGCCGAGAATATTTTTCACGGAACGGAAGAAGCCCTTTGTCAGCATTCTGCCGTAGTTCCCTTTGCGGTGCGGCAGCATATAATTGATGACGATGACCATAAACAGATAGAGAAGGAAGGCGATGATCCACCGGACCGTATACCACACGTCCGAATAGGCGTAATCCTTCCCGAGAAAATCGTTCAGATAGGTCATGACCGCTTTCACGATGACTTCCCCGAACACGAGGACATAGAGGGCGAACACTATCGTGAGCAGTACGATAATAATGGTCGTCAGCGCGCGGATACGTTCCCGCAGGTACCCGAGGATGGGGTTGCGGTAGCCGCTGCCGCCGCGATACGCGTAGTTCGACATACGCATAAGCGAGAACAGCGCCTTGCTGCCGGCCCAGAGCGCGAGTATGAAGAGGATAATGCTGAACGCGTTCGAGGACTGGGAATCGAAGAGCGGCATCACCACGCTCATCACATCGTCCTGCAGGTATTCCTCCAGAACGCCCCGTATCGCGTCCATCGAAAGGGTGAATACGTGTAAAAATTGCGCAAGCAGTATCGTCGTCGGAACGAAGGAGAGTATGAGAAAGAAAGCGAGTTCCGCCGCGCTGCCCGCATAGAACGGGTCTATTATTTTCGCAAAGGTCAACGCGCATATGGTTTTCAGACGCTTGAACATATGCCTACCCCACCCGTTCCCATCCGGCTTCGCGGGAAAGGCTTTCCGCAAGCAGCGCGAGCGCCCGCCCCCGGTGGCTTATGGCGTTTTTCCCGGTCTCCGGAAGCTGCGCGAAGGTGCGGCCCTCCGCAGCGTATTCGCGCGGGATAAAGAGCGGGTCGTAGCCGAAACCCTCGCGGCCCGCGGGCCCTTGCGCGATATATCCTTCGCAGACGCCGCGGACTGTCAGCGGTTCCCTGCCGGGACCAATACACGCGATAGCGCAGACAAACCGGGCCGTCCGTTGTTCCGCAGGGATCCCGGCAAGCAGTTTGAGCAGCAGGGCGTTATTCGCCGCGTCGCCGTATCCGTCTAAACCGCTTTTCTCCGCGTACCGCTCGGCAAACCGCGCCGAATAGATCCCCGGCGCGCCGCGAAGCGCATCGACCTCGAGGCCGGAATCATCGGCAATCGTCATCTCTCCGCATACGTCAAATACGGCGCGCGCCTTCAGCAGCGCGTTCTCCTCAAACGTCAGGCCGGTTTCCTCCGGGTCAGGCGCGGCCACGCCCGCGTCCCGCTTCGAGACGACTTCCACATCAAAGGCCGCAAACAGCGCTCGCAATTCCGTTATCTTATGCGCGTTGCCGGTCGCCGCGATAACGCGCCTCATGAATTTTTCATCATTACGCCTTCGATAACGTCCGCTACGTCCTCGCAGGCGTCGAACACATCCTCTATATAGTGGAATACCTGATTCCACGCGGTGGCCTCAATGCCCTCTATGCCTTCCTGGGCAAACACGTTCCGCACCGCGTGCGTGTAGAGCCGGTCGCCTTCCTCCTCGAGATAATTGATCTCGATGATTTTCTCGTTGATGGTCTTTGACTTTTTGAAATTGTGAAATTCCTCAAGGGCTTCTTTCATGGACGCCACGCACTTCACGAGCATATCCGCAAGCGTGATCGCGTCCTCGCGGATTTCGCGGATATTGAACATATAGAGGCGCAGCAGCACATCTTCCGTCTTGTCCGTGACCGTGTCTATCATGGACGCAAGCTCCATGATGTCCTCGCGCTCTATCGGCGTCACAAACTCCTTCGCGAGCAGCTTCGTCATCGTGTGCTTCGCGACGTCCGCGTCGTGCTCTATCGCGTGCATCTTCTCTATGCTTATATCGAGATTGTCCGGGTCGTAATTCCCGAATATCTCTCGCAGCAGCCGGGCGGCGTCACACGCGTAGCTGCTCATCTCTATAAATGAATTGAAGTACTTATCTTCCTTTTTCTTTGACATAAAAGTTTTCCCTCCGGTGTTCTCCTTGTAACGTTACCTTTATTATACTATAATCTTATTCATGCACAGCAAGAAAGAACTTCGCCACGAGCTGCTTGCAGCGTATCGGGCCGCCCCCATCGAATATTTGGAAGAATCCGCTCACCGCATAATAACCGCCGTGCTCGCTTCGGCCGAATATGCCGCGGCGCAGACCCTCTTTACCTATGTCGGCGTCGACCGTGAAATTCATACCAGGCCGCTGATTCACGCCGCCCTCGCGGACGGCAAAACCGTCTGCGTGCCGAAAACCCATCCCCACGGCATCATGGACGCCGTGCGTATCACCGGAGTTTCGCGCCTTGTCGCAACCCCGCGCGGGTTGTTCGAACCCTTGGAACCCGCGGACGGGCATGCGGATATTATCCCGCCCGGGGAAATAAGCCTCGTCATCCTGCCCTGCCTCTCCTGCGACCCGTTCGGAAACCGGGTCGGCTACGGCGGCGGGTACTATGACCGTTACCTGAAAAAAACAACGAGGCCCCAAACTAAGATCCTCGCTGTCTGCCGTAAAAAATTCATATCCCAACATCTGCCCCGCAATGAAAACGACGTGCGGGCCGACGGCTGTTTTACGGAGTCCGGCCTTTTCCTCGTCCCTCCCCGCGATTTTTGATTCTCACGCGGAGTTTCCGGAACAGCGGCTCTTTCTCCTCGCTCACCTCATCGTACTTCACCCCGAATATCGTCATGAGGAAGATGAAGATCGGCACGCCGATAAGCAAACCCCAGACGCCGAGGTACTCCTCCGCCACGAGCAGAATGATAAAGACGAAGCTGACGGGCAGGCGCGTCCGGTTCGCCATCAGTTTCGGATTCAAGATGTAGGCTTCCACCGCGTGAATCAAGACGACCATCAGAAGAACTTGAATGATTTTCGTGACGCCGCCGATATTGAACGCAATAATAGAAAGCGGTACGAGCGATATGATGACGCCCGCCACCGGCACGAGGCCGAGCAGGAATATCATGACGCCCAATCCCCAGATGATGCTTTTGAACCCGAGTATCGCGAGTATGATGACCGAGAGTATGCTGTTCACAAACGCTATCGTGACCTGCACCTTCATGACCTTGCCGAAAGTCCGGCAGAAGTTCACGCCGAACACCATGAAATAATGGTAGATGAAGGCGACGCGGCTTTCATACATCACCTCTCCGAACCGGCGGATCTTATCCTTTTCAAGAATCAGGACAAAACTGACCGCCAACGAAAGCAAGAGATTCAGGCTGAATTTCCCGGCGGACAAAGCGCCCGTCAGTATAGCCTGGCCCGCCTCGTCTAAATAGGAATTGAAATCTATGTCACTGTTCTTGATAAAGGTCTGAAAGGCCGGGTCGAGCTTATCGATAAGGGTATTGACGTCGAATTTGATAAACGTGTAGGCTATATCCGTCACCTGGTCGATAAGTATCGGCACAAAGGCGATGCTGCACAGGCCGAGAAAGGCAATCCCCAGTATATAGATGAGAATGAGGACCACCCCGTCCGGCAGGTGGGAAAGCGGCGTGCGCGCGATGAGGCGCTTCACTAATTTTAAAGAGTACCAACTGAGGAAGGAGAGAATAAAGGTCAGTATGACGAGATCCATCATAAACCATACGGTCACGAAAAAGACCGCGAGGACTAATATCGAAATCACCTTATCGCGAAAACTCACATTGCTCAGTTTCATATCACGCGTTGAATTATTTTCCATGACTCTATTGTAACACAAGTCCCTATCCGCGATAGTGCCGGACCGCGACATCTATCGGGGTAATGCGCGAAGCCCTGATATTCGGCTGCTGATCCTCCCGCGCGCTGATTTTGCCGCGCAGAATGATCACCTCGCCGTCACGGAGCGCCGATGACGATGTGGCGTACTCCTTGCCGAATACCACGACCTCGGCTTCGCCGTAATGGTCTTCGATTGCCGCAAAAGCCATCATGTCGCCGCGTTTCGTCATCTGCGTACGCACACGCGTCACCATCACGACCATACAGACGGAGCGGTTGTCCATATCCGGAAATTCCTCGTACCGGTGCAGCGGGTCGGTTGTGATAAAGGCTTTTTCGTCCTTCTGTATCTTTTCGATAATGTCCATGTAGTCGTCAAGCGGGTGGCCTGACAGATAGATGCCGATGGTTTCCCGCTCCCAGCCGAGCTTTGTCATCGCGGTCGGTTCGGGCATCTCCGGCAGCGCGATATGGATGCCCGTATCGCTCATGGCCTCGGGGTTCAGGTCGAGAAGCGAGATTTGGCCGGCCACCGTAGCCTTGTTCGATCCGCGTACGCGTTCCATCATCGTGTCAAACACGGCAAGATGGCGCGCCCGGTTCGGCTCGAAACGGTCGAACGAGCCGGATTTGATGAGATTTTCCACGGTCATCCTCGTTACGGAATCAAGCTCCATGGACTGCAGAAAGTCAAGCAGGCTCGTGAATCCCTCGAGCCCCTTGGCCTTTCTCGCCGCAATAATCATATCCGATTTTTTGCCGACACTTTTGACGCCTTTCAGCCCGTAGCGTATCTTGCCGTCCCGCACCGCGAAATCCCGGTCGCTTTCATTGATGTCCGGCGGCAGCACCTCGATACCCATCTCGATACTGTTTCTCGTATACCGCGTGATCTGCGACACGTCGCCGCCCATAAAGCTCGTCATGAGCGCCGCCATAAATTCGGTCGGATAGTAGACTTTCAGCCAGGCCGTCTGATAGGAGAGCACCGCGTAGCACGCCGCGTGGCTCTTGTTGAATGCGTAGGACGCGAAGCTTTCCATACGGTCGAATATCTCGTTCGCCGTCCGTTCGGGTATGCCGTTTGCCATGCAGCCCGGGACTATTTGAACGCCGTCCTTGTCCGTAAGCCCATGTACGAAGCTTTTGCGCTCGCGCTGCATGACATCGTCCTTCTTCTTGCTCATCGCGCGGCGCACCTCATCACTGCGCCCGTAGCTGTACCCCGCAAGCTCGCGGACTATCTCCATGACCTGTTCCTGATAAATCATGACGCCGTAGGTCGTCTTTAAAATAGGCTCGAGTTTCGGATGCAGGTACTTGACCTTCCGGGCATTCTTTTTCCCCTTCACATAATCGGGGATATAGTCCATCGGTCCGGGCCGGTACAGCGCGACGCCCGCGATAATATCCTCAAAGACGGTCGGCTTCAGCCGCTTCATAAAGTCCTTCATCCCCTGGCTTTCAAGCTGGAACACGCCGTCCGTGTTTCCTGAGCTGATCAGCTCATATACCTTCGGGTCGTCGAGCTTCATCGAGGAGAAATCTATCTTCACGCCGTGGTTTTCCTCCACCTGGCGCGCCGCGTCCCGAATGACCGTCAGCGTCCGCAGCCCGAGGAAGTCCATTTTCAGGAGGCCGAGCTGTTCTATCGTCGTCATCGTGAACTGGGTGCTGATGCCCTTATCGGACAGGTAGAGCGGGACATATTCCTCAATATCCTTTTGCGCGATCACGACGCCGGCGGCATGCGTACCCGCGTTCCGCGGCAGGCCCTCGAGGTCGAAGGCTACGCGAAACAATTTTTCGAAACGCTCATCCCCGCGCATATTCCTCAAATCTTCGCTCTGCTCGAAAGCAGCCGCCAATGTAATGTCGAGCACGTTCGGGACCATCTTGGCCACCCGGTCCACTTCCCCGTAGGAGATGCCCATGACGCGGCCCACATCGCGAATCACGGCCTTTGCCTTCAGCTTCCCGAAGGTGATGATCTGCGCGACCTTTGACGCGCCGTATTTTTCGATAACGTAATCGATGACCTCGCCGCGCCGCTCATAGCAGAAATCTATATCGAAGTCCGGCATACTGACGCGTTCCGGATTCAGGAACCGCTCGAAGATGAGCCCGTATTCTATCGGGTCAATATCCGTGATTTCGACAGCGTAGGCCACGATGCTCCCGGCGCCGCTGCCGCGGCCCGGCCCCACCGCTATGCCGTTTTCTTTCGCAAACCGGATGAAATCCCAGACGATGAGGAAATAGGTGACAAAGCCCATATTCTCAATGATGTCAAGCTCCTCTTTCGCGCGGGCGGCGTGCGCTTCGGTCACGACGCCATAGCGTTTTTCAAGGCCCTTGCGCGTCAGCTCCCGCAGATACTCCGCGTTCGTCATGCCGTCCGGGGCCGTAAAATCAGGCAGGTGCCGGCCTCCGAACTCGATTTCCGTATCGCACCGGTCCGCGACGAGCTGCGTGTTGTCGATGGCCTCGGGGTGGTCCGGAAACAGCTCGCGCATTTCCTTCTCCGTCCGGAAATAGAACTCGTCGTTCGGGAAACGCATACGGTCCTCGTCCGCAAGCTTCTTACCCGTCTGTATGCAGAGCAGCGCGTCATGCGAATCCGCGTGTTCGCGCTTCACATAATGGATGTCATTCGTCGCGACAAAGGGTATGCCCGTCTCCTCATGCAGGCGGTCAAGCCCCGGCTGTATCTTGTCCTGCTCAGGCATATGATGATTTTGCAGTTCCAGAAAGAAATTGCCCTCGCCGAATATCTCGCGCAGCGCAAGCGCTTCCTGTTTCGCTCCCGCGTAATCGTCCACGAGCAGCTTACGCTGAACGTCACCCGCGAGACAGGCGGACAGCGCGATAAGGCCCTCGCTGTGTTTCCGCAGCAGTTCCTTGTCCACGCGTGGCTTGTAATAAAACCCGCGCGTATAGCCGTGCGAGACGATTTTCATGAGGTTCTTATAGCCGGTCTCATTCTCGGCAAGCAGGACCAAATGCCCCTGGTGCTTGTCCTTTTCGGGATCCCGGTCCTCCATGCCGCGCGTCGCCGTGTAGACCTCGCAGCCGAGTATCGGCCGGATGCCGGCCGCCTTTGCCGCGCGGTAAAAGTCCACGGCCCCGAACATATTCCCATGGTCCGTGATAGCGAGGCTATCCATGCCGTTTTCCTTCGCGGCGTTCACGAGGTCGCCGATACGCGCGGCCCCGTCAAGCAAGCTGTATTCCGAATGTACGTGCAGATGTATAAATGCCATATTGTTATTGTCTACTTCCTATGCTTCTTGCGATGATGCCTGCCGGATGGCCCGTTTCCGCTGCAGTCTGCGGCGCATATCCAGGCGCAGGCTACTGTAGATGACCGACGCGAGCGGCACACCGATAATGATGCCGAAAATCCCGTAGAGACTGCCGCCGACCAGCACGGCGAGCAGCACCCACATGCCCGGCAGCCCGATAGACTTGCCGACGACTTTCGGATAGATGATATGATTGTCGAGCTGTTGCAGCACGATGATAAATATGATGAAGGCGAGCGCCTGCAACGGGCTCACCATCACGAGCAAAAGCGCGCCGACTATCACGCCGATAAACGCCCCTATCACGGGCAGAAGCGCCGTAAAGCCGACGAGTACGCCGAGCATCACCGCGTAACCCGGATTAATGACAAGCGAGCCGAGCGTCGTCAGCGTCCCGATAATCACGGCTTCTATGCACTGCCCCGAAACGAATTTCTCGAATATACGGCGGGAAAGCCGCGCGGTCCGGAAAACAAAGGCGGCTTTCTTCGCGCTCATATAGGCTTTTATGAACTGCCGCGCCTGCCGGGACAGCGTTTCCTTGGTCAAAAGCAGGTAGAGGGCGAATACGAATCCGATAACGGCGTTGGTCAGGGCGCTGAATACGCCCGCCGCAACGTGCGCCGCCCCCGAAGCGAGCGAACTGCCCGCCCCGGAAACAAAGGTCGCCAGGCGGTCAAAGACCGTGCTCCAATTTTCGCTGAATATCTGGCTGAAGTCTCCCTCCATTCCAAGCTTGTTCAGAATGGTAAGCGCTTTTTCCTGCGCCGCGTCGAAGAAACCGGGCGCGTACGCTATGAGGGAGGCGATGGTTTCCCGCAGCGTCGGGATTATCATCGCGAGCACGAAAGCGATGAGGCCGAGGACGAAGATAAGCGTCAACAGCAGGGCGGCGATGCGCTTTGCCCTCACCCAGACCTGTTCGCTCTTCCCGCTTTTTATTATGCGGGAATCGAGCTTTGAGAGGATCCTGTTCTCGATATATTTCATCAGCACGTTCAGGATGAACGCGAGGCAGAGGCCGACGATAAGCGGCATGAACAGGCCGATGATATAGGCAATCAGGCTGAGCGCCACTTCGTAATTCAGCGCCAGCCAGAGGAAAAATGCTGTCAGAATAATTATGAGAACGATCTTTTTCATGGTAAAATAATTTTACCACAGAATGGAGATGACTATGCCCAGAATATCGAACGATTGGCTCGGCGCTATCGGAAAAGAATTTGAAAAACCGTACTACCAACAGCTGCGCGGGTTCCTGAAACACGAATACGCTTCCGGAACGGTGTATCCGGCGGCGGACGACATCTTCAACGCGTTTCATTTCACGCCGCTTTCGAAGGTCAAGGCCGTCATCATCGGTCAGGACCCCTACCACAACGCGCACCAGGCCATCGGCGCCTGCTTCGCGGTCCCGCCGGACCAGCCGGAGATACCGCCGTCCTTAGTCAATATCTATAAGGAACTGCACGACGACCTCGGCTGTTACATACCGAACAACGGCTATCTGAAAAAATGGGCCGACGAGGGCGTTTTGCTGCTGAATACGGTACTGACCGTACGCGCGCATCAGGCAAACTCTCATCAAAACCACGGTTGGGAGGAGTTTACGGACGCCGTCATCGCGGCGGTGGACGAGATAGACCGCCCCGTCGTCTTCTTCCTCTGGGGGCGGCCCGCCCAGTCGAAACGCCGTATGCTGTTCAATCCGCGGCACCTCATCCTTGAAGCGCCGCACCCGAGCCCGCTGTCCGCTTTCCGGGGCTTCTTCGGCTGTCGCCATTTCAGCCAGGCAAACGCCTTTCTCGAGGCCGGCGGTATGGAACCGATAGACTGGCAAATCGAGAATATCTAATATGAAAGCACCTGCTTCGTCATAGAGAGCAACGCGAACGTGAGCGGAGCGAAGCAATCCATAAAATCAAACAGCACAAGGGGTTTGCGCCTTGTGCTGTTGAGGTAAAACTATCTTGTCGGCTATCGACGTCTTACAGGTCGAAGAACTTCCGCATAAGCTCGTAGAATTTCGCCGTCTCGGGCAGCTCGGGCATCTCGAACGCGTAGCAATGCGTGAGCCCGTGCGTGATATACGCCTCGGTGCGAATGCCGAGCTTGTACAGCTTGTCCGCGCCGATAAGCGCGTCCGAAACAAAGACCTCCGTATCGTCCGCAAAGAATATCGTATCGGGGAAGCCCGTGAAGTCGCCATACTTCGGCGAGACCTCGGGTTCGTACGCCATCGTGGGATCGTCGAGATAGAACAGCATCGTCTCTTTGAAGTCTATCGAAAACAGCGGGTCGATGCCGTTGTTCAGCGTATAGGACGGGCTTTCGGCCGCGAAATCGAGGAATCCCGAAATGCAGGCGCAACCCGCCGACGGCAATTCCCTGCCCTGGCTCTTCAGCCGCAGCATAAGGGCCATCTCGTAGGTCCCGCCGGCCGATTCGCCCGTGATGATTATCTTCTTCGGGTCAAGGCCGAGGTCGTTCACGAGATGGTTCCATCCCCATTCCACATCGTCGACGCCGGCGGGATACTTATTCGCGGGGGTGTAACGATATTCGCAGGCATAGACGGGCAGACCGAGGTTTTCAGCCTGATGAATCGCATTATACCGGCACCAGTATTCGTTGCCGCGCATAAAACCGCCGCCATGGATATAGTAGACGACCCGTCCGTCAGCCTTGGGGTTTATCTCCTTCGGCTCGTAATGATAAAAGTGCAGGCCGTGGGGGGCGTCGACATCCTCCCTCGTCATGCTGTCCGGCGTATGGTCGTCGAGAAAGTCAAGCTCGGCGCCGGGCGCCATCGGATAGGCTTCCAGTTCCTTCATCAACTCGGGTATCCTCTTCTGCGCCTCGGGCGAAGGATCCGATGTGAGATGCGTCAACCAGGGCGCCCCTTCATAATCCTTGAACAGTTCCTTTATAACCTCACTCATGTTCTCCTCCTTCTGAGTCTATCGGCTTGAACCTGCCGGCCTCTAGGCTCCACTTACTTCGCCAATAAACACTCACTCATGTCAATAAGAAAGCGAGGGAGACCCTCGCTTTCATTATACAACCAATAACGGATTATTGCGCCGGGCCGGCAGCGGCAGCGGCCTTCTTGGCCTGCAGGGCCGCCCAATCGAAGTCTTCGTCGCCCGCGTGTTCGCGCAGGTACGGACGTTCCGCATAGCCCCACTTCTTGACAAACGCGCCGATGATGGCGCCGACGGCAGCCGGAATAATATAGCCGAGGTCGCCGGTCCAGGCATAGATGACGTTCCACTTTCCGAAGAAGAACGAGGCGTACCAACCGCTGCCATAGACATTCATCGCGTCGAGAGCCCCATCGCCAATCGTGAATGCGAGGAAATAGGCGAGGCCGCTTGCGAAGCCCCAGATGCCCGCGGCGATAGCCGCGCCTCTGTATACATTATCATTCTTGATCTGGTTATTGAACATATTCAGGATGATAAGGCTGATCGTTATCGGCGCCGATACGAGCAGGAACGGGAGCGCCCAATTCAGCAGTACCTGTACGCCGGATGGCGCCGTCGAGCAGATAAGGCCAACGATAAAGGCCAAAATCGCAAACGCGAACACGCCCTGCTTGTATTTGATTTTGTCGCCGGACATACTCCGGTAGAATTCAGCGCCAAGGCTGAGGCACCCGAGAGACGTCGTAAACGTCGCGAGCAGGATGGCGAGGCCGAAGATGATCGTGCCGCCCAAGCCGAGCGTTTTGCTGAGGATGTAGTTCAGCAGGAAGGTCTGGTCGATGCCGCCGTTCTCTTGGAACATGGTCATGAGGGTCTCGTCATTCGAATAGAACGCGCCGAGAAGTCCAAGACCGAGATAGATGACGGCGAGGCAGATTGCCGCGACGAAGCCGGACTTGATAATGGACTTCGTCTGCTCGCTGCTCTTGGTAATGCCTTTGGAGACCAGGTTGACAATAATGATAATCGCGATAAGCGTCCCGGTCGGCCCGTCAAAGGTCTGCAAGCCTTGCGCAACGCCGAAGGCTACGAGGCTCGGCGAAGAGGTCGCATAGGCTTCATCCCTCACGCCCGTTGAGGACATGGTCGCGAGACCTACGATGACGACGACGACGAGTATGACCAAAAGGACCGGCGTCAGGAATTTGCCCATAATGTCGACGACCTTGGTCGGCCGTATCGCGCAGAGCGTCGCAAGCCCCATATACACTAAGAGGAAAACGATGGCCGCCGCTTGAATACCCGTTTGCGGTTCGAGCTTGTCGAAACCACCTGCCAGAATGGGACGCAGGAATACTTCATAGGACGTCAGCGCCGCGCGCGGAGTTACCACAAATCCCACCGTGATAAAGACGCCGATTGCGGCAAAGATGAGCATGAACTTCCTGCCCGGGCGGTAGTAGGCGCCGATTTCGACCTTCGGGAACTTGGTGGAAGCGGCGAGGCCCATAATGCCGAAGACAGCGTCAAAGATAAAGAAGAATATGAAGCCGATGATCCACTTGCTTCCTCCGACGAATCCGAGGAAAGGCGGGAAGATCAGATTGCCAGCTCCGAAGAACTGCGCAAAAATCATAAAGCCAACAATCACGACAATGGATTTTCGGCCTTGTTGTTTTTGCGAGGTGTTAAGGTTTGTTTCACCCATGATAAATGT
>JAITEX010000026.1 GCA_031281765.1 Eubacteriales Family XIII. Incertae Sedis bacterium
TCGCGGCCTTGCTCGGCGGCGGCGCCATGTCCGGCGTCTCGAAGCGCATGGAGGCCGCCGTACAAAAACAGCTGCTCGAAAACGGCCGCGAGATCCTCATTCCGCTTATCGCGGAGGAACTGCGTGAGCTTGAAAAAGAGCCCGTGAACAATCTATTGAAGCTATGGAATACCGAAGACTGAAACCCATCGACGTCATCCGGCTTGCCGCCCCGCATACATGGGCGGCTTCCGTCTTTCCCGCGATCTTCGGCGGCGCGGTGTACTTTAAGGCGGTTTCGCGGGCCGCCGCCAAACCGGCCATCCGCTTAGAGCCCTCGTCCGTATTCCCGTTTACCGCGGACCCGCTGCTCGCTTCGTTTATCGCCTTCTTGCTCTGTTTTGCGGCGGCCGTGCTCATGCAGTCCGCGGTCAATGCCCTGAACGACTACCGCGACTTTATCAGCGGCACGGATACGGTAGGGAACTCGGATGACCCGACGGACGCGGTCCTCGTCTACAACAATATAGCGCCGAAGGCCGTGCTGCGTCTCGGCTGCGTGTTCCTGCTGCTTGCGGGCGCCTGCGGCGTACTCGGCATCGCCGTGTCCGCTTTCGGAAACCCCGCAAACCTTTCGACGCGCATTGCCGCGCCGCTCATCATCGGCGTCTGCGGCGCCCTTGTCATCGCCCTCTATTCCTTCGGGCCGAAGCCGGTTTCCTATCTGCCACTCGGTGAGTTTTTCAGCGGCGCTGTCATGGGTTTCGGCATACCGGCAGGCGTGTTCTCCGTGCTGGCGGGCCGGCTCCCCTGGCAGCTATTCGTCCTCTCCCTGCCCTTCGTCATCTCGATAGGCCTTATCATGATGACGAACAACGCCTGCGACATCGAACGCGATTCTGCAACAAATCGCCGTACGCTGACCGTCCTGCTCGGCCGCCGCCGTTCCCGCGCGGTCTACCGCACCCTCGTCATCCTCTGGTATGTTTCGATACCCCTTCTCCTGACCTTGTTTGCGGCCGCAACGCGCAGCCATATGAACCTGCGGCTGCTCATCGCCTTTCCGCTGCTGCTCGCCTGCCTGCCGTTCGTTATCCGCCTCGTGCGCCTGCCGCTTACGCCTGTGACGCGCGCCCGCGGCATGAAGAGCATTACGCTTGCGAACGCCGCCCTCGGCGCGGCCTACATCATTGGTGTTATTATATAAGGTGTAATAATGAAGGTTTTCCGTGCGGCGCGCGGAGACGGGCAAGGGTAAGGAGGAGAACATGAGGGAACTACCGACCGGCAGGCTGAACAAGCGGGTGAAATCCGTATGGCGGCTTTCCGGAGTTATTAAGACCGTCGTGTGGGGCGCGCTCTGCTTCGGGGCCGCGCTCGGGGCCGCGGCCGTTTTCCGTGATGAACTGAACGGCGCGGACGGAGCCTTTCTGTCCGGGGGCGCTCAGGTGCTGCTCACCATAGCGGGAGTTGTCACGGCGCTCATCTTTATTATTTCCGTTATCATAACGCCGGTAATCCGGTACGCGCGGTGGCGTTACGCCGTCCTCGAGGACGAGATAGACATCTACCGCGGCATTATCGTACGGAAGCGCATCATCGTGCCGCTTATCCGCGTGCAGTACACGGATACCACGCAGGGGCCGCTCTTGCGCGCGTTCGGGCTTGCGTCCGTCAAGGTCTACACCGCCGCAGGCGCGCAGGACATCGAGGGCCTCGCAGTAGACGACGCCGAGCAACTGCGCGACAAGGTCGCCGTACTCGCGAAGCAGGTGCAGGAAGATGTTTGAACTGAACAAGCGCTACAAGCTGCACAAGGCCTACCTCTGTTTTTTCGTGTACAACGGCATACGGACGGTTTTCCTGCCGCTGCTCATTATTGCGATAGCAAACCTGCGGTACGCCAAGGGGTTCTTGCGTGAGACGGGCTTTTCGTTGCCCGCGGCCCTCCTTCTTTTGACGGCCCTTATCATCGCGCTCATCTTCGTTTTCGCCCTCATCTCCTACAGCAGATACAAATGGGAACTGACCGGGAGCGAGATACGGATATACAAGGGCGTCATCTTCCTGAAAAAGATACGCATCCCGTTTACGCGCATCAATACGGTCGAGACATCGGCGAAACTTATCGAGCGGCTGTTCGGTCTCGTATCGGTCCGGTTTGATACGGCGGGCGGCTCGAATAATAAGGCCGATGCCGTGCTGCCGATGCTGCGGCTTGACGAAGCCGAGGCGTTGAAAGCCGAAATCTTCAACCTTCGGGATGGGGGGACCGTAGCGCATGAGGGCATAATAAATGATGATGCGGGCGCTCCGACCGATCCCGCCGCGGCGGTCGCCGCCTATAATCCGGCCACGCCGGGCGCCGCCTACGATACGGTGCAGAGCATCGGCATCGCCGCCGGGGATGTGCGCGGCGTCCTCGGGGGCAGGGACAGCGACAGCGTCCCCATAGAATATGAGTACCGGCTTACGGGCAAGGAGATATTCCTCGCGGGCATCGCGAACAGCCACGCGCTTATCAGCGTC
>JAITEX010000033.1 GCA_031281765.1 Eubacteriales Family XIII. Incertae Sedis bacterium
TTGGTCCTGCGCAATGGAGTTCTGTGAACCTCGTCAGGTCCGGAAGGAAGCAGCGATAAGCGGGTCACTCCCTGTGCCGCAGATTTGCCTGATCCCATCTGCAAGGCCGCCGAATGTGCGTGTCAAGGGGACGGACACAAAAAAGAACGTCCCTGTTGTGCTTCGCGATAAGGAAAGATGGCCGAGAACGAAAGATATATAGCTCTATACCGGCGGTTCCGCCCCGAGACCTTCGATGAGGTACTCGGGCAGGAGCACGTGGTGCGCGTGTTGAAACATCAAATTCAGACGGGCAGCGTGGGCCACGCCTATCTGTTCAGCGGCACGCGCGGCACGGGGAAGACGACGATGGCGCGGCTGCTCGCGAAGGGCGTGAACTGCCTGATGGGCGGCGATGGGCCCGTCCCTCCGTCCGGTGTCCTGCGTCCCTGCGGTATCTGCGCGAACTGTATCGCCGTGAAGAACGGCGCTCTGGTGGACGTGATAGAAATAGACGCGGCGTCGAACAACGGCGTCGAGGATGTGCGGGATCTGCGCGACAGCATTATTTACCCGCCGGCAGCGGCCCGCAAGAAGGTCTTTATTATTGACGAGGTGCATATGTTTTCAAAGGCGGCGTTCAACGCGCTTTTGAAGACGCTCGAGGAACCGCCCGAACACATCCTTTTCATACTCTGCACGACGGAGCCCGGCAAACTGCCGCAGACGATACTTTCGCGCTGCCTGAAATTCGACTTCCGGCGCGTGCCGATGGCGCGCATCGCGGAGGGCATCGCGGGTATCTGTGCAAAAATCGGCATCGCGATTACGGACGACGCGGCGGCGCTTATCGCGGCGAACGCGGACGGTTCGGTGCGCGACGGCCTCAGCATACTCGAACAGTGCGTGCAGGCCGGTGAGCAAACCATTACGCGCGAATTTGTGCTTGAAATAGTCGGCAGCCCGGGCGACGAGAGTATCGCGGAACTGACGGGTCACGTGGCGAGCGGCGACGCGGCGGCTGCCCTCGTGCGGCTCGACGCCATGCTCGCGGACGGTATGGACGAAAAGCGCATTATGGACGATTGGATCGAGTGGCTGCGCAGCGCGCTCCTCATCAAGTTTGTGGCGGACCCGGAGCGCATACTGAACCGCTCGGCGGAGAATATCGCCGCAATAGCGAAACAGGGCGCGGCGTACGAGACGGCGTTTATCAATGAGGCGATCTACACGCTCGCGAAGCTGCGCAACGAGGCGCGGTGGTCGTCGTCGGTACGCATATTGTTCGAGATGGCCATCATTGAGATGAGCGAGCGGAAGAAAGATAACTGAGCGGAGAGCCGCCGGCACAGACACATACCAAGCGCGGAGGCCGGAATGGCAGAGTGTAAAATAAGAAGAGTAACTGAGCGGAGAGCCGAAATGTTTTGTTTGTGCCGAGGCGTACCGAGGGTGAGACGAGCGCAGCGTACTCAAGGTACGTGAGCGAGCGAACACGAGGAACAACGAAGGCACAGGCAAAACAGACGGCTCACAGAAGAAGTCAGGAGAAAAAGTACATGGGTAAGGGCATAAAAGCAGGCAAAAAAAAGCGTCCCGGCGGCGGGTCATTCGGCGGCGGGCATCCGGGCGGCGGCGGTCTTTCCTCGCAGCAGGCACAGCAGATGCGGCAACTGCAGCAGATGCAGGAGCAGATGGAGCAGGCGCAGGCTGAGCTTGAGGAAAAAGAGGTCGAAACCACGGCCGGCGGCGGCGCGGTCGCGGTGAAAGTGAACGGCAAGAGAGAACTCGTGTCGCTGACTATCGATCCCGACGTCATGGACCCGGAGGATCCGGAGATGTTGCAGGACCTCATAGTGGTGGCTGTCAACGAGGGGCTGCGGCAAATCGAGGAGATGTCGCAATCCGCGATGGGAGAGCTGACCGGCGGGTTGAACCTGCCGATATAACCGCTATGTACACCTACCCGAAACCACTTGAAAAACTCATAACGGAACTGTCGAAGCTGCCCGGTATCGGCGGCAAGACGGCGCAGCGCCTCGCGTTTCATATACTCTCGCTCCGGGATGATGACGCCTACGCGCTTTCGGCCGCCGTCGCCGGCGCGAAAAAGGATATGAAGTATTGTAGCGTCTGCGGCAATCTGACGGACGTGGACCCTTGCGCTCTCTGCAGCGACGCGGGCCGCGACAAAAGCATCATCTGCGTGGTCGAGTCGCCGCGCGATGTCGCCGCGATAGAACGTATGCGCGAATACAAGGGGCTATACCATGTGCTGCACGGCGCCATTTCGCCGATGGACGGCATCGGGCCCGAGGACATCAATTTGGCGCAGCTTATCGTGCGGTTGCGCGAAAGCGATGAGGTGAGGGAAGTGATTGTCGCGACAAACCCGAATGTGGAGGGCGAGGCCACGGCGATGTACGCGGCGCGCCTTATCGCGCCGTCCGGCATCAAGGTCTCGCGCATTGCGCACGGCGTCCCCGTCGGGGGCGACCTTGAATATACGGATGAAATCACGCTCGCGAAGGCCATCGGCGGGCGCAGGGAAATCGGGTAATGGAGGAAAGAATGGGCGCGAACGTATATCCGAGGCTTGTCATTGATACCGGTAAGCTGAAAGTGAACGCGGAGAGAGTAATAGCGCTCTGCGCGGAAGCCGGCATCAGCGTTGCGGGCGTGGTGAAGGTGGCCGCGGGGGACCCGAAGCTGGCGCGCGTGGTGGCTGATGCGGGCGCCGCGCAGATCGCGTCGTCGCGGCTCAGGCAGCTTGTGCGGATACGGGAGGCGGGCGTGGAAACCCCGCTGATGCTGATACGGATACCGATGCTGAGCGAGGCGGCGGCGGTCGTGCGCGCGGCTGAGTACAGCCTGAACAGCGATATTGAGGTATTGCGCGCGCTGAACGCCGCGGCCGGAGCGGCCGGAGTGGTTCACAACGTCATACTTATGATAGAGATAGGCGACCTGCGCGAAGGCGTATGGCTCGAGGAAGAATATATCGCCATTGCGCGCGAAGTAGAGCATGAACTGAAAAACCTCTCCTTAGCCGGGACAGGGACCAATGTCAGCTGTTACGGCTCGATAGTCCCGACGCCCGAAAAGCTCGCGGAATTTATCACCGCGACGGAGCGCGTCGAAAACGCGGTCGGCCGGGAGATGGGAATTATCTCGGGAAGCGCGTCCACCGCCTTTGCCCGCGTGATAGAGGGGACCATGCCGAAGCGCGTCAACCATATACGCCTCGGCGAGGCGATATTTATTAACAGGGACAATGAGGACCTGCACGGGCTGACGGTTCCGGGAACCTACCGCGACGTCATGACGCTTGAAGCGGAAGTGGTCGAAGTGCGGGTCAAGCCGAGCCACCCGATAGGCGAGATAGCCTACGACGCGTTCCGGTTCCAACCCACGTATGAGGACCGCGGCAACCGGCGCCGCGCCATTATCGCCGTCGGCAAGGTTGACTACGCGTTTTCCGAACTGTTGACGCCGCTTGAACCGGGCGTCACCGTCCTCGGGGCGTCGAGCGACCATACACTGCTCGATGTCGAGGACGCCGCGCATGAGGTCCGCGTCGGCGATATTATGAAATTCGAGCTCGACTACGGCGCCGAGGTCTTTCTTAATTCATCCGAAGATATAGTAAAGGTGTACCGGTAAGTTAGAGGGACTAAGGCAAACGCGCCTTTGTCCCTGTAGAATAGAGTTTGCCGAGATTGCGCCCGCGCTCACGTATCCATTTCCCCTGCCTTGCGTCAAAGCCGGATATATGCGATAATAAGCTATGAAAAGCTATGAAGGATTATGAAAACTTATGAAACGCAACGACGAGTTATGAAAACTTATGAAACAATGTAGCGAGTTATGAAAACTTATGAAAGCGGCTCGTGAGTTATGAAAGAGAGATGAGATAATACCTTCTTCAATATAATAATATAACCACGGTTTGACTTTAAGCATTGAGCCCTCATTGACAAGAAAAAGTGTTGTTAAAGAGGGTTTTTTTCGTGTAGGCGTTCTAATAATCCCGCAACAGAAACATGAACGCCGGTGAGAATTCTTTGTCTAAATAAATATTTCCCATTATTATAATATTCAATACTCTATTGACATAACATCCCATATGCAATATAATTCCACCATACTCGATACTACTATTGTTGTGCTATACTAAAGGAGGAAAAAATGACTGATAAATTGAGCCTACCGCCCAAGTTGGACTATATCTTCAAAATGCTTTTCGGGGATGCTGAAAACACGGAGATATTGGAGGGATTTTTGAGGGCGGCGCTGAACCTGCCGGAAGAAGCCTACCGGAGTTTGGAGATAGTAGACCCGCATCAGCGTGGTGAGACTATCGAATTGAAAGAAGAAATACTGGATGTAAAGCTACATACGGCGTCGGGGGACTATGTGAATGTAGAAATACAACTCTACAATAGAAATGGCTTTCGGGACAGAATTTTGAGCTACTCATCCGGCATGTTATCGCAACAACTATATCGAGGGGATGAATATGCAAAGCTAAAACGCGCGATTTGTATCGTCATTACGGATTTCGTGCTGATAAATGAGAACGGTAAATATCGGAACGATTATTATCTGTATGATAAGGATACTGACTCGCGGTTTACGGATAAGCTCGAAATATTGGTTTTGGAGCTGCCGAAACTCAGGGACGCGGATCAAACGTTGCTTGCGGATTGGTTGAGGTTTCTCAACGCGACGGAGGAAGATGATATGGAAGAATTAGCGAAGAAAGACCAAACAATAAAGAAGGCGGTAGGACGCTACAAAGAACTGACGGCGGATGAGGCGAATCGCATGATAGCTGAGTCACATTGGTGGTGGCTTATGGACCAGAAGGCTCGCGAGGATTATCTCAGTGACATACAAAATGAAATTGACAAGGGCCGCGAAGAAATTGACAAGGGCCGCAAAGAAATTAGCAAAAGCCGCAAAGAAATTAGCAAAAGCCGCGAAGAAATCAGCAAAAGCCGCGAAGAAATCAGCAAAGGCCGCGAAGAAATTAGCAAAAGCCGCGAAGAAATTAAGGGCCAAGGTATCGAGCAAGGCCATATTGATGCAGCCCGGCGTATGAAGGCGGATAATATGGATGCGGCGCGTATCGCCAAGTATACCGGTTTGCCTGTCAGCGAAATAGAAAAGCTGTAATTGGCGAAGCCACGACGGAAATCCGAATTACGTTTCATATCGCTTATGGATAGGCACTTGCGCCGTTTCGCTTTGCTCACTATGACGTTTTATGGAAACTAATTGAGCCTCAATTGACAGAATAATGCGTTGTCAATCGGGGCTTTTTTCGTGTGTGCGAAAAAAAATTCGCGTTTCATGTTTGAAACGCGAAAATGTGGGTATAATCCCTGTATAGAGATAGCGGCGCGGTTCGGA
>JAITEX010000039.1 GCA_031281765.1 Eubacteriales Family XIII. Incertae Sedis bacterium
AAATAGAGGTAGGAATAGCCGATACTTGCTTTGCCGCTATCAAAATCCGCAACGCTTTCAATCAATTCGCCCATCGCGGTTTCGATTTCTTCCTTTTGCGGCGAAACCATCGGCGTGCCTTTCATGACGAGGTTCTCCATGGCTGTCTGGCTGCCGGAATTTTTCTCCCGCTGAAACGATATGATTTTTTCATCGTTCCCGCCGACCTCTTTCCAGTTCGTGATTTTCCCGGAATAGATGTCCCTGATCTGCTCGACGGTCAGGCTATCCACAGGATTATCCTTATTCACGACAAAGATGAAGGCGTCCATGCAAACCGGTTTCTTGACAAGTTCTACGTTGTTCTTTTTCGCTAAGGCGAGTTCGTCATCCGACGGTTCCGTGCCGAGGAAGAGGTCAACGGGGCGGTCGATAATCATAGAAATTTCCGTAAAGGCGCCGTTTGGTAGATAGACATCGTATGCGGAACGCTTTTCAATCAGGTTGACATAAGCGGTCGCCGTTTTCGAAAATGAATAACAAAACAAGGTGGCGTATTCTTGCGGTAAATCGAGATGTTGCATGGCGAATTCTATCGCCATCGGGATGCAGACGGTCGAACCGTCGATGTACGGATAGGACCCGTAAAGTTGCCGATATGAACTATTTATCTCCTCAAGTTCGGAGGGGGTATACCCGTAATCATCATTGTTATAGCTAAATTTTATTTTGTCGCCGAGCTTGAACGGAGTATCCGTTACAATGTCTTTATAGTCATCGAAATTGAATTTGGACCAATCGTAATCATCGTCCGAAATCGTGCGGATATTTTTGATCCAGTCCTCATCCCCATTCCAGTCCTCATCGTATCCCGAATCCGAATCGGGGGGTGGCGACACAGAAATCGTGCAGGCTGCGGATGAAACCGCAACGATAACGACGAGCATAATGACCAACACTTTTTTCATAATAAAGCTCCTTCCCACTATACCGCTTCCGCACCACCTTCATCACCAAAAGTGAATGTGTCTACTATTATAGTTCCATAAAGAAAGTATATCATGATAAAATATATATAATTATTGCTTTACCCATTGTGTCAGGAGGATTTCATGGCGTATTATTTCAGCGAACCTTCACGGACGTTTAACGAATATCTGCTTGTCCCGGGCTATTCCTCAAAGGATTGCCGGCCGGACGGCGTTGATTTGCGGACGCCGCTTGTGAAATATCGCATCGGCGAGGAGCCGGATGTGATGATGAATATTCCGATGGCGTCGGCTATTATGCAGGCGGTTTCGGACGACCGTATGGCGGTGGCGCTTGCGAAAGAGGGCGGCGCGTCATTTATCTTTGGCTCGCAGAGCATCGAGAACCAGGCGGCGATGGTGAAACGCGTCAAGGACCATAAGGCGGGCTTCGTGCGATCGGACAGCAATATCCGGCCGGACCAGACGCTCGCGGACATCGTCGCGCTGAAGGCAAAGAGCGGGCACAGCACCATCGCGGTCACGGACGACGGCACGGCCGAGGGCAGAATAGTCGGCATCGTGACGAGCCGCGACTACCGCGTCAGCCGGACGCCGATGGACGCGAAGGTCAGCGAATTTATGACCCCGTTTGAGAATTTGGTGTATGCGGAGGACGGCGTGAGCCTTTCGGAGGCGAACGACATTCTGTGGGACCACAAGCTGAACGCGCTGCCAATCATCGATAAACAGCAGCGCTTGACACACTTCGTGTTCCGCAAGGATTATGACAGCCATAAGGAAAACCCGTGCGAGCTGCTCGATTCGCAGAAACGGTATATCGTGGGCGCGGGCGTGAATACGCATGACTATAGGGAGCGCATTCCGGCGCTTGTCGAGGCGGGCGCGGACGTGCTCTGCATCGATTCGAGCGATGGTTTTACGGAGTGGCTGAAGGAGACGCTCGCCTGGGTGCGCGCGGAATACGGCGACAAGGTGAAGATCGGCGCGGGCAATGTGGTGGATAAGGATGGATTCAGATTCCTCGCCGAGGCGGGGGCTGACTTTGTGAAAATCGGCATTGGCGGCGGTTCGATTTGCATTACGCGGGAACAGAAGGGCATCGGGCGCGGGCAGGCTTCGGCGGTCATCGACGTGGCGGCAGCGCGCGCGGAGTTCGCGCGGGAGACCGGTTATTATGTGCCGCTCTGCAGCGACGGCGGCATCGTGTACGATTATCATATGACGCTCGCGCTCGCGATGGGCGCGGACTTCATGATGCTCGGCCGGTACTTCGCGCGTTTCGACGAGAGCCCGTCGGCGCGGCTGAATATCAACGGGACCTATGTGAAGGAATATTGGGGCGAGGGTTCGAATCGCGCGCGGAATTGGCAGCGGTACGACCATGGCGGCGAGGGCAGGCTTACGTTCGAGGAAGGCGTCGATTCGTATGTCCCCTATGCGGGCAGCCTGAAGGATAATGTGGGGCAGACACTCGCGAAGATTCGCGCGACGATGTGCAGCTGCGGCGTGACGAGCATTCCCGAACTACAGAATAATACGAAGCTCACGCTTGTCAGCGCGACCTCGATAGTCGAGGGAGGCGCGCACGATGTCATACTGAAAGAGCCCGGCGCGGGCGTGAAATAGAGAGGAAAACAACAAAATGTACGAAGACGTAATTACCGTATTGAAGGAGCGGCGCAGCATTCGCGCCTACAAGCCGGACGATGTGCCGGAAGACGTACTTGAAAAGATACTCGACGCGGGAACATGGGCGCCGACGGGCCAGGGTTCGCAGTCGCCGTTGATTGTCGCGGTGAAAAACGAACAGATGCGCAAGACGCTTAGCGCTATGAACGCAGAGGTTCTCGGCGTGGACATTGACCCGTATTTCGAACCGCCCGTGATACTGCTCGTCTTCGGCCGGACGGAACACAGGACCTGTGTACAAGACGCCTGCTGCGTCCTCGTCTATATGATGCTCGCAGCGAAGTCGCTCGGTCTCGACACGTGCTGGATCAACCGCGAAAAGCAGATGTTCGAAAGCGAACGCGGCCAGGAACTGATGGCGGCCTGGGACATTCCCGAGGGCTATGAAGGCGTGGGCGCGCTCTCCCTCGGCTACGCGGCGCAGGATGCCTCCGCCCCGCCGGAGCGCAAAGCGGATTATTATAGGATAGTATGAGCGTATGTTTGTATTTAAACAGGAGATTTGGGCATGAGTGACGGAAACGGTATTTGGGTCGTCGATTTCGGCGGTCAATATAATCAATTGATAGCGCGGCGCGTGCGCGAGGCGAATGTATACGCGGAGATAGTCCCGTACGAAAAGTGCATGGAGCGGCTTGCGGAAGCAGGCGCGCATCCCTCCGGCATAATATTTACGGGCGGCCCGAACAGTGTCTACGAAGACGGCGCTCCCGGCCTCCCTGCCTCTTTTTTTGAACTCGGCATCCCCGTACTCGGCATCTGTTACGGCGCGCAGCTGATGGCGCAAGTCCTCGGCGGCAAGGTCGTCAGCCCGGATTTCAAAGAGTATGGACGCGTGCGGATATATCGCGGTCCGGGCTCGGGCCCCGGGAATGACACGTCAAGCATTCTCTTTGACGGCATCGATCTGTCGGACGCCTACTGCTGGATGAGCCATACCGATTATATCGAAAGGGTTCCGGAAGGGTTTGCCGTCACCTCGCGTACGGATAATTGTCCGACTGCGTCTCTGGAAGATGCCGCCCGCGGCCTTTACGGCGTACAATTTCATCCGGAAGTTCACCACACGCCGTTCGGCCAGCAGCTGTTAAGGAATTTTCTTTACAACGCGTGCGGCTGTACGGGTGACTGGACTATGGCAAACTTCGCGAAGCAGAAGGTTGCCGAGATACGCGAAACCGTCAAGGGCCGCAAAGTTCTCTGCGCGCTCTCTGGCGGCGTGGATTCCTCCGTGGCCGCCGTGTTGACGCACGAAGCCATCGGGGATAACCTCACCTGCTTTTTTGTCGACCATGGCCTGCTCCGCAAGGATGAGGGCGACCAGGTTATGGAAGTCTACGGCCGCCGTTTCAATATGAAGATACACCGGGTCAACGCCGCGGACCGCTTCCTCTCGAAACTGAAAGGCGTCACCGAACCCGAACGCAAGCGCAAAATCATCGGCGAAGAATTTATCCGCGTCTTTGAAGAGGAGTCCCGGCGCCTCGCCGCTGAGGAAGGCGGCATTGACTTTCTCCTGCAGGGTACCATCTATCCCGACGTCGTTGAAAGCGGCGGGGGCGGCGGAGGCGCCGCCGTTATCAAGTCCCATCACAACGTCGGCGGCCTGCCCGACGACATGGATCTGCAACTTCTCGAACCCCTGCGGCTATTATTCAAAGACGAAGTCCGCGCTGTCGGCGAAGAACTCGGCATCGCGCCCGAACTTGTCTGGCGTCAACCCTTCCCGGGTCCCGGCCTCGCAATCCGCTGCCTCGGTGAAGTCACCGAAGATAAGCTGAAAATCATTCGCGAATCCGACGCCATCCTCCGCGAGGAAATCGACGCCTACAACGAAGCCCTGTTCAAAAAGCTCGGCGCCCGCCGCTATGAGGGGACGACCGAAGAAGAAAAAGCCGTCTGGCAGTACTTCACCGTCCTCCCGGACATCCGCAGCGTCGGCGTCATGGGAGACGCCCGCACCTACGACTACGCCGTCGGCGTCCGCGCCGTCTGCTCCGTCGACGGCATGACCTCCGACTGGGCCCGCCTCCCCTACGACGTCCTCGAAACCATAGCAGGCCGCATTGTCAACGAAGTCCCCGGCGTCAACCGGGTCCTGTACGATTTGACCAATAAGCCGCCGGGGACGATAGAGTGGGAATGAGGTGAGTAAAGTCAGAAAACCGTTGAAAAATAGCCATTCTTGAGCCAATTTCTCAAGCAAGGGTGATAAAAAGGTGACCAAACCTACGATAAATATGAATAATCAGGATAAATAATGAAAGGTGAACTTATCATGAACGACAAGATGTAAGAGGATGAGATGAAGAGCAATGAA
>JAITEX010000058.1 GCA_031281765.1 Eubacteriales Family XIII. Incertae Sedis bacterium
GACGCGCCGTGCGCGGGGAACGGGACCTGCGGCAAGTGCCTCGTGAAGCTGGTTTCCGGCGAAGTGGAAACCGGGCGTAACCGGCATATTTCGGATGCGGAATACGCGGAGGGCAAACGGCTTGCCTGTGTCTCACGCGTGGTTGCCGATGCGGAAATCTATGTGCCGCCGTCCGCGGAGGCGTATAAGAACCGTATCCGCGTGGATAATGACCCATCCGACGGGACGCGGGAATATAAGGCGGTCATGGAGAGCCGTGGTTTTGCTCTTAATGCGCTGTTGGCGGATATTCACATAACGGTAGCCGGGCCGACGCTCGACGACCCGATGGCCGACAGCGAGCGCCTGCTCTCGGCGTTGGCGGGCGAATCTATCCTTGACGGGAAACCCATAGCTATATCGCTGACGGCCCGGCGCAAGCTCCCGTCCGCAATGAGGGAATCACACTACGACTTCCATGCGCTCGTACACACGGGAAATGACTCGCACGAACCTGCACAGAACCAAGGCGCAGCAAACGCGCCCGCCGCAGCAACCATTCTCTCTGTTTCCGCAGAACCAATTACGCCCCTCGGCCTTGCGGTCGACATCGGCACGACCTCGGTTTCCGCGCTCCTCGTAGACCTCACTTCGGGAGCTATCCTCGCAAAGGCGAACGCGGGCAATGCGCAGATACGTTACGGCGCGGACGTGATACATCGCATAATAGAAAGCGCAAAACCCGGCGGGCTTGAGCGCCTGCGCCGGGCCATCACGGACGAATGCCTTCTGCCGCTGATAGCCGAACTCTGCGCCGCCGCAGAGACGGATCCGGAATGCATAGTGCGCGCCGCGTTTACGGGCAATACGACGATGATACACTTCCTCGCGGGGGTCTACGCGGATTATCTGCGCATGGAGCCTTATGTGCCCGCTTTCTTCGCTTTAGATGGCCTGCGCGGCTCGGACCTGCCGCTCGGCATTCACCCAGACGCCGAAATCCTTATAGCGCCGTCCGTCGGCAGCTATGTCGGCGGCGATATTACGGCCGGCGCGTTTGCAAGCGGCATTGCGGAGTCCGATGAGCTTTCACTCTTTATCGACCTCGGCACCAACGGCGAAATAGTCCTCGGCAGCAGCGACTACCTGATGACCTGCGCGTGTTCGGCGGGTCCGGCGTTTGAGGGCGGCGACATAGCTTGCGGAATGCGAGCCACGGACGGCGCCATCGAAAAATGTACCATAGATGAAAAAACCATGGAGCCGGTCGTGCGCGTTATCGGCGCGGAAAACCAAAAGCCGCTCGGCATCTGCGGTTCGGGTCTTATCGACATCGTGGCGGAACTGTTCAGGACCGGCATTATCAATGCGAAGGGAAAGTTTGTCCGCGAAAATGAGCGTATCAAAACGGACGAGTGGGGGATCACGTCCTATGTGATAGCGCGTCCCGAAAAGACCGCGCACGGCGCGGCGATTTATATCGATGACGCGGATATAGACAACTTTATCCGCGCCAAGGGCTCGGTCTTTTCCGCAGTCAGAACCCTGCTCGAGATGGTAGGAGCCGAACCTGCGGATATAGGGCGCATACTGATAGCGGGCGGCATCGGCAGCGGCATAGACATTGAAAGCGCCGTAGCCGTCGGTATGCTGCCGGACATCCCGCGGGAGAGATACCGCTATATCGGCAATTCGTCGCTGACGGGCGCCTATGCGATGCTCGCAAGCCGTGAGGCCGCCGAAGCGGTGGGCGCGGTTGCCGCTTCCATGACTTATATCGAGCTTTCGGCGTATCCGGGCTATATGGATGAGTTTGTCGCGGCGTGTTTTCTGCCGCATACGGACGCCTCGCTGTTCGGGGGCGCATAGGTATGGATAAGAGCATACACCAGAACAAGAAAGCGGCGGCAGTCACGCTTCCCGACGCGTCGCAGCGGTCGAGCGCGGCGCCGATGAAGCATTATCAGGCCATCTACCGGACGCAGGACCCCGCGGAAATCGCAAGCCGGACGGGCCTCGCCTTCGACGCGGAATCATCCTCGTTTTCCGTGACCCTGCTCGGCGCGCCGTATCGCGCCGTCTATCCGGAGTTCGACCTCGTTCCGGACCCGGCCGCGCATACCGGCTCTACGCAAGACGGCGCCCCGGCTGCGCATACTCCCGTCCCCGCCGCGAACGGCTATGAAAAACTTCTTATTATCCGCTATCTGACCGAGGGCAGCTACGCGCTTCCGTCGGGAAAGCTCGTATCCTACGAGGAACTGCCGTGGGGCAGCGTCTATATGAGTAATTTCCGCGGCCGCGTGATAGGGCGGCTTGCGCGCGAGTTCGGCAGCGGCGAGGTGGCTTTCCCCGCTCTCGTCGAGTCGATGCCGGGCCTGAAGTATGAGCGGCTGCCGATGGGCGACAGCGGTTACCGTATCGAGTTTCTGAACAATATTTTCGTCAGCCTTATCTATTACGAGGGCGATGAGGAATTTCCGGCCTCGTTCCAGGTCCTGTTTAACGACACCATCAAGTACGCGTTTACGGCCGAGGACGTTGCCGTCGTCGGCGATGTGCTGATAGGGCGGCTGAAAGCTCACTTGGGCGCCCTCAAAAACGGAGAATAATGCTATGAATATCTCTTCCGACATACTCTATGAAGGCCTTTCCGAATTATTTAAAACCGAAATATTCGGCAGTGTGACAGGCCGTCTCTCGCTCGGCACGGCGCTGTTTACGGACGGGAAAAAGAAATATGAGGACGGCTGCGTCTATCTCTCGGCGAGCGCGTCCGGTATCAGTATGCCGAAGAAAAAGGTGCCGTCTATTCTGATTGTTTCCGGGAACAAAATGCCGGAAGCGGGCAAGCGGTTCGAAAGCGCGTTGCTCGTGAAAAATGCGAGCATATTTACTGTCCATAACGCGGTACAGGAGATATTCAAAATCTACGATACGTGGAATTCCGACCTGCGGCGCATTCTGAACGAGGGTTCCGATGTACAGGCGATGATAGACGCAAGTACGCCGATACTCGGTGAGCCCCTGCTCTTGCAGGACAGCAATTATGTCTCAATAGCCGTTTCGAGCCGTTATGCGGGAAACCCGCTGCTCGATCCCATAATAGACAGCAATAATGTCCCGTACCTGATGCAGTCGGAACGCCATGAACGGGAAAGCTTCCCGGGCGCGCCGTCGGTGGCGCCGATAAAGCTCGCGGGCCGCAGGGCATTATACGTGAATCTGTTCCAGCAGGGCAGGTTCCGCTACCGGCTTTTGATGCCGACTCTCTCGGAACATCCCCGCGTCAGCGCGCCGAATCTGCTCGAATACCTTTCGACGTATATACAGCTCGCAATCGGCTATGTGGTGGATGACGCGAAAAGCTCGGAAAACCTGCCCTTTATCCTCGAGAAGATACTGTCCGGCGAGTATAGCGACCCGGTGTTCGTTGAGCAGACGCTCACGGGTTTCGGCTGGCTGAAATCACACCGGTATATCTGCGCCAAGATATACGCGGATATTCCGGACTACAACAACAGGACGCTGCATTTCATGAGCGACCGTTTGAAAAGCGTATTCCACGAAGCCGGTATACTCGAATACGATAACAGCATCGTCATACTGTTCAATCTCGATACGGCGCTTATGAATCCGGAAAACATAGAATCCGCCTTAGAGAATTACCTGCGCGACAACAACCTCCGGGCCGGCCTCAGCGATATGTTTACGGGGTTTGAATATTTTCGGGAATACTATATCGAAGCCGGTACGGCGCTCGAAATCGGGGCGCGCAACAAACCCTATTCCTGGCTCTATCATTTCGGCGATACGGTGCGGGCCTTTATTCTGAAAAGCTGCACGGAGAAGCTCCCCGCGCGCATGATCTGCGATAAGCGCCTGCTGAAACTGAAAGAGTATGACGAACTGCACCACCAGGACCTCTACCATACGCTGTACATCTACCTGAAGAACAACCTGCGCTCCGTGAACGCGGCAAAGGAACTGTTCATCCATCGCAGCACCTTCCTCTACCGTATCGAGCGCATCCGGGAAATCACGGGTATCAGCTCGGAAGCCGAAGAAGAATTCTGGTACCTGCTGCTTTCGTATAAATTGTTGGAGGACGAGGAGGCTGCCGGCGGCGCAAAAAACGGCGCATAGAATGGCGCGAGCCCTATCAGTCCGACGACGGTTCGATGATGATAATATTCTTCACGAGGTCGATTTTCTCTATGCGCCCCGTAACGCAGACCTCGCCGCCCGTAATATCGCGGAATATGAGGTCTTCTCCGGAAGTTTCGGCTTCGGTCACGTATTCGAGCAGGATATTATCCGGGGATCCGGAATTTTTCTTATAGACAGTCGATAGGCACATATTATTTTTTCTCATCCTTTCCCACGCTGCCACCGGCATCCGCATTCTCGAGAGCAGCGAGCGCTTCGGCGACTTTCGCGTTGCCGGCGCGAATCAGCGCGAGTCCTTCTTCTATGACCTTCGCTTCGGCTTCGTGGCCCGATTCCGCGAGCTTTTTCGCTATATCCGCCGTCTCGTTTGCGTGCTCCTCGTTATGCGCCCGCATATAGCCGAGAATCTTTACTAAGGGCGGGGCGGGGCGGTCATGGCCGTGCGTATATTCGTGTTCGTGATGGCCGTGCGTGTGCTCATGGGTATGAGGTTTGTCTCTGTCATGCATTATGGCGCCTCCGATTTTGTTATGGTACTCCGCTTAATAATGATGGTATCATATTTTATGGGCGAAAACCTTTATACATTTTGTATGAAGAATTTTTGCATTATTGAACCGACGGTAGTATTTTTCCTATCCCGAAAATCCGGTATAATGATACTACCATAGTAGAGAACCTAAGCGCGAAAGCGCGGAAACGAGGCAAAAATGATTATTATCGGTGAGAAAATCAACGGTTTCATCCCCTCAACATTGGCGGCAATCGAATCAAGAGATGAGGAATTCCTGAAAAACCTCGCGCTTCGCCAAACGGAATGCGGCGCGGATTATCTCGACATTTGCGCGGGTGTTGAGCCGAATGCGGAACGGGAAACGATGAAATGGCTCATCGATCTCGCCCAGAATACGGTCGAGACGCCGCTCTGTATCGACAGTTCGGACGTCGAAGTCATCATCGACATGATTCCGCACGCGAACAAGCCCGGTATGATAAATTCCATTTCCGGGGAACCCGGCAAGTGTGAGCGCATACTGCCGGTCATCGCGGATACGGAATGGAATGTCATCGCGCTGACCTGCGATAAGGACGGGATCCCGACGGAAGCGGGGAAAAAGTATGAGATTGCCGTGCAAATCATCGATACCGTGAAGAGCTACGGGATCGCTTTAGACCGTCTCTTCCTCGACCCGCTCGTAACGACGCTCGCGACGACGGAGGACGCGCTGACAAGCTTCAACGAAGCGGTCCGCATGATAAAGGCAGACTATCCGGAGGTGCATATCACATCCGGCCTCAGCAATATATCCTTCGGTATGCCGTTCAGAAAGGCTATCAATATGCAGTTCCTCTCGCTCGCGATGGCGGCCGGCATGGACAGCGCCATTATGGACCCGATGTCCGACGATATGCGCGCCACCATGTATGCGACGGCGGCGCTCATCGGAAAGGATGAAAATTGCCGCGCGTATCTGAAAGCATACCGGAAAGGCCTTATCGGCCCGAAGAAGCAGCAGTAAGCGGGGACGGCGGGCGTGCCTGAGTTGATTTCGATGGGTAACGCAGATGATTGTTGATTTTGAGGCGCTGAAAAACGCCGTCAGCGATTTGAACGAAAATAAACTGAACCTTCTTTTGCGGGAGTTCCTCGCTACGGGCCCGGATTCGGTGGAGGCGCTCGCCGTGCTCGAAGCCTGCCAGCAGGGCATGGAAATCGTCGGGGAACGGTTTGAGAACGGCGACTATTTCGTCGGCGACCTCGTATTTGCGGGAGCGATGCTCGCCTCGGCCCTCGAAAAGCTGAAGCCGGTCATCGGTTACGATACGGAGACGGCGAACCGGGGCGTGGTGGTGCTCGGCACCGTACAGGGCGATGTGCATTATATCGGCAAGAACGTCTACAAGGTGATGCTCGAGGCAGCCGGTTACAAGGTCTACGATATTGGCATCGACCAGCCGCCCGAGGCTTTCGTCGAGACGGCGCTCAGGGTCAACGCGGATATTATTGGCCTTTCGGGGCTGTTGACCGTTTCGGTCGAGTCGATGAAAAGGACGGTGGACGCAATCAGGAAAGCGGGGCTTCCGCGCCATATCCGCATAGAGATAGGCGGCAGCATCGTGAATGAGGACGCGAAGAACTATACGGGCGCGGACGCGTGGAACGTGAGCGCGTACGATGCGGTGCGGAAGAACAAGCAGCGCCCCGCGCGGAAACCGGAACCGGAGAAAGGCAGCGAGGAATAACAAGGTATGGGATATACGATAGCAGTGACAGGCAAAGGCGGCGTCGGTAAGACGACGCTCGCGGGTCTGCTGATAGAATACCTGATTCAGAAGAACCGGACGCCGATTCTCGCCGTGGATGCGGACGCAAATTCGAATTTGAATGAGGTTCTCGGCGTCGAGGTGCGCGTCACCCTTGGCAATCTGCGCGAGAACGTGATAAATGCGGACCTCGATGAGAACTCGCCCGTGCCGGTAGGCATGACAAAGCAGGACTACTTAGACAGCAGCCTGCCGGGAGCCGTCACGGAGGAGGACGATTACGACCTGCTCGTAATGGGGCGCACACAGGGCAAGGGTTGTTACTGCTACGTGAACGGTCTCCTGCAGGCGCAGCTGCGGCGGTTTGCAAATAATTACCGGTGCGTGGTCGTCGATAACGAGGCCGGCATGGAGCATATCAGCCGCGGCATACTGCCCGGTGTGGATATGATATTGATCGTGTCCGACGCGTCGCGTCGCGGCATACAGGCGGCGGCGCGTATCAAGGACTTAGTCGCGGAGCTGGGTATGCGGCCGAGCGCGGTCAAGCTGATTGTGAACAGGACGCCCGGCGGCGAAATCGCAGCGTCCGTTATGGCGGAGATAGAGAAGAACGGGTTCGACTTTGCGGGTTCGGTCCCGGCGGACGAAATTATTACGAAATACGATGAGGACGGCAGCCCCACCTCGCGGCTTCCCGAAGAATCGACCGCGCGGTCCACATATTATGCCATTCTCGACAAGATACTGTAAAAAGGGCCTGATGACCGGTAACGCTACGGGGATGAAGGGAGGCAAATGGTGAAAGAGATAAAAGAGTTTACCACGATAGAGCAGATGGAGGCGGATACGGCGCGGCTGAAGCAGATCGCCTGCGACGCCTGCGTCGAGACCTGGGAGGACCGCAAGGTGAACCAGCAGCCGCAGTGCAAGTTCGGCGAGGAGGGCATCTGTTGCCGCATCTGTTCGATGGGCCCGTGCCGCATCACGCCGAAGGCTGACCGCGGTATCTGCGGGGCCGACGCCCACGCCATCGCGGGGCGGCACTATCTGCGTATGGCGGCGGCCGGGACGGCGGCGCATTCCGACCATGGGCGCGAGATAGCCCA
>JAITEX010000071.1 GCA_031281765.1 Eubacteriales Family XIII. Incertae Sedis bacterium
ACCTTTCTCCGTATTTTGAGTTTCCGTATGTATTGCATTATGTTCTCTATAGATGGTATTATATAGGTACAAAGGGCTTCGGCCTGTCACCCAAACCGCAAGGGGCGGGTGAACAAAAAGTTGTAATCTTTCATGGTAATACATCTATCCTACATCATGGCATGAGAGCAGTTTTTTATTTTGCGGATAGGCACGCTCTTATATTTGGTGATATTAGAAATTACTTTTTACCCAAACGCGAGCTATTACGCGCGCGCGATTTGCGGCGCGGGGGTTTTTTGTATAAAATCTTATAGGTGGCGTATACTGAAACGCGGAAGGGGCAGAAGGAGACGGTCAGGCGAAGCGACAGAGCCGTATATCTATGAACACAAAACTCTCTCACAATTTGTTTATGGCGGTGCTCGCGCTGGCGCTTGTCGCGCTGTTTTTCCTCGGGACGATGCCGCTGTTTATTCTCGTCTACATCGGCGTATTCATCTTTGCGGCCTGCCGACTGCTTATGACCGCGGGGCGCACCTCTCACAAACTCCTCCTGCTCGTCTGCTACCTCTTTGTGCTTACTCTGCAAATTGTCAGCTTCGTTCATATATCGGCCCCATACGTTGACGCGGGCACAGGCCATATAGCGCGCAAACTCTTTGCCGTATTTATTATTCTGTTGCCGCTCGTGATAAGCCGCTACGTCGCCGTCGGCAAATACGCGCAGATTTACCTGCCGTCCGCAACGGAGGCCGGCGCTATCAGCTTCGCCGCTTTGCAGAATAATATGGCCGCGATAAAGAACCTGTTCGGCACGGCGCGCAAAGCGGGACGCGGGCTGCGCGCGCGCAATATCAAGGCCGTCGCGCAGGACCTGCCGCGGCACGACTCATTCCGCTATGTGAACGCGGGGCATCTGACGCCGGAGTTCTTTGAAGCGGCCGAAGCGGCGCTCGCGGACCCCTCGCTCTACATCGTCATCTCCGATACGGGCAGCGCTGCCGCGGACATCATATCCGTATTCACGCGAAAGCAGTTCAATCACGCCTCGCTCTCCTTTGACCACGACCTTGAGACGATAATCAGCTACAACGGCGGCGCGAATATCTACCCGCCGGGCCTGAACGCGGAGATGATTGAGTTCTTCCATAGCAAACCCGATGCCGGCATACTCGTCTACCGGTTGCCCGTCACGCGGGAACAGAAGCGGGCCGTGCTTGAGCGCGTCCGCGAGATAAACGAAAGCGGCTCCTCGTATAATATGCTCGGCCTTATTATCGGCAAGTCATACAAGCCGAATATCATGTACTGTTCCCAGTTCGTCTACGCGATGCTGAAAACCGCCGACGCCGCCTACTTCGACGCGGATAACGGCCGGGCCGTGAAGCCGACGGATTTCATCGAAAAGGATTATCGCCGCAAACTCGAATTCGTCCGGGAACTGAATCTGTAACCTCTCCGCAAAAACACTGAAGAAAACGACACAATTTTTCCACTATTCTGTTAGTTATTATATTAACGAAAATGTGGTATTATGTATGAGCGGCGTTTTAAAAGCGCCGTCTCTCAATTAAGAGCTGAACGCGCGACCGTACCGTAAAACTGATGCAGCCGTATTATTGAACGAGGGGTACTATGTCATTAAAAATCAGAGAATATTCCTTGCCGCTGATCGTCGGCGCGGTGATAGCCCTTGTGTGGGCAAATATATCCCCGGGAACGTATAGCGCAATACTACACCATGTCTTTTTCTCCCTAGCGGGCCAGGAAATCACCGTGCACTTTCTCGTCAACGACATTTTTATGTGTTTCTTCTTTGCCATCGCCGGCATTGAAATTGTCAACAGCCTCGCGCCGGGCGGCTCGCTCTATCCGCTGAAAAAAGCGACCGCGCCGCTGCTCGCCACCCTCGGCGGCATACTCGGCCCTATCGCGGTGTTTTTTATTTTGAACGGCATTTTCGGGAAGAGTGCGTATACGCCGGGTTGGGGCATCTGCACGGCGACGGACATCGCGCTGTCGTGGATGCTTGCGCGCATCGTATTCGGCGGCAACCATCCCGCGGTCAGTTTTCTGCTCCTGCTCGCGGTCGCGGATGACGCGGCGGGGCTTGCCATTATCGCGATATTCTACCCGGAAATCGGCGCTGAGCCGAACTATCTCTGGCTCTTGCTCGTGGCCGCGGCCATCGGCATCTCGTTTGCATTCAAGAAATTCCGCGTCGACAGATGGTGGCTCTACCTGCTCGTACCCGGCCTCATGGCCTGGGTCGGCATGCACAACGCGAGCCTGCACCCGGCGCTCTCATTCGTCTTTGTCGTACCGTTTCTCTACCGGAACAAGAACCATCCCGACTACCTCGAATATGACGAGGGTTGGGCTTTCCACCCCGAGGCCGCGGGGAAGCCGCGTCCCCAATGGGAACCGCTGCTCCGCTGCGAAAAGGCCCTCGCGCCCATCGTCGACTACGGGCTTATCTTTTTCGGCCTTGTGAATGCGGGCGTGGAATTCTCCCGGGTGGAGACGCTGACATGGATAGTCGTCATTTCTTTAGTTGTCGGAAAGACGCTCGGCGTCACGCTGCTGTCGTCGTTTGCGCGGCTTATTCGCCTGCCGCTGCCGGAGGGCATGGGCTTCCGTGAAACGGTATGCGCCGGACTCGTTGCGGGTATGGGACTGACCGTCGCGCTCTTTGTCGCGGACTCCGCTTTCGCCGACCCCGGGCTGCTCTCCGCATCAAAGATGGGCGCGCTTTTCTCGGTGGTCGTCTTTCTCCTCGCGCCCATAGCCGGCAAAGCGCTGCGAATCATCAAGGTATCAAAGAAGTAGCCTATCCTAACATAGACACAAAAGGGACGTTCTTTTTTGTGTTCCGTGGGCCGGGATTCGTTGCCTATCCCAGCATAAAGGTGATGCGCGCCGAGCAGCAGACCTTGCCGTCCTTTACGGCGCGGCCGATGCCGGTTCCCGCGCGGCTGCGCAGATTGTCTATCTCGACTTCGAGCCGCAGCACATCTCCCGGCACGACCTTGTCCCTGAATTTCGCTTCCTTGATGCCGCCGAAATAGGCTATGCGGCCTTTGTTTTCCGGCAGGCTGAGGACGCAGACCGCGCCGGCCTGCGCAAGCGCTTCGACGATAAGTACGCCGGGCATGACCTTTTCCTGCGGGAAGTGGCCGGCAAAATAGTATTCATCCGCGCTCACGTTCTTGACGGCCACGACGCGGCGGCCCGGTTCAAGCTCCGTCACCTCGTCGATAAGCAGGAAGGGCTCGCGATGCGGGATGACTTCCTGTATCTGCTCCTTTGTCAATTTCATTCCTTTACTCCGTAAACTTTCGCAGTATTATGCTCGCGTTATGGCCGCCGAAACCGAGCGAATTTGACATGGCGACTTCCACGTCCACAGTGCGCGCCCCCTCGGTCACATAGTCGAGATCGAGCTTTTCGTCTTTCACCTTGTGTCCGATCGTCGGGGGAATGACGCCCCCGGCAATCGCCTTGACGCAGTATATGGCTTCCGTGGAACCCGCAGCGCCGAGCAAGTGGCCCGTCATCGACTTGGTGGAGCTCATCGGAATATCATAGGCCTTCCTGCCGAACACCGTCTTGACGGCGCGCGTTTCAACGAGGTCGTTGTACGGCGTGCTCGTGCCATGCGCGTTGATATAGGAAATCTCGTCCGGCGACATCTCCGCGCTCGCCAGTGCGAGGCGTATCGCGTTCGCCGCGCCCTCCCCCGTTTCCTCGGGCTGCGTGATGTGGTAGGCGTCGCAGGTGGAACCGTATCCGACGAGTTCCGCGAGGATAGCCGCGCCGCGCGCCTTCGCGTGCTCAAGCTCCTCAACGATGAGTATACCGGCGCCCTCTCCCATAATAAATCCGGAACGCTCTGCGTCAAACGGTATCGACGCGCGGTCGGGGTCGTCGCTCTTGGACATCGCCGTCATATTTTCAAAACCGGCAAAGGTCGCAAGCGCAAACGGCGCCTCCGAAGCGCCCGCGATGACCGCGTCCGCTTCGCCCCGGCGTATCGCGAGCAGGGCGTGCCCGAGCGCGTCCGTGCCCGTGGCGCAGGCGGTGACGATGCCGAGCGCCGTGCCTTTCGCTCCGTACTTGATGGCGATTTGGCCCGCCAGTATATTCGTGATAATAAGCGGCGCGAGAAGCGGCGTGACGCGTTTCGGACCATGTTCGTAGGCCTTGACAATCTCGCGCTCAAGCGTCATTATGCCGCCGATACCGCTGCCCGCGTACACGGCGAGCCGCTCCGGCTCCACATTGTCACCGCTGAGAAGCCCACTCATCTGCAGCGCTTCCTCCGTCGCCCTGATGCCGTATTGGACGAAGAGGTCCATGCGGCGCGCCTCGCGCTTATCCTCGTACTCGAAGCCCTTGACCTCGCCGCCGATGGTGACTTTCATGCCTTCCGTATCCAACTTCGTGACGGGCGCGAAACCGTGCTTTCCGGCAATCAGGCTCTTCCATGCGTCCTCCACGCTGTTGCCGACCGGCGTAATAGCGCCGATGCCCGTAATAACCGCTCTTTTTTTATTTGTATCCATACTCTGTATCCATTTCCTTTCAATTTCAATGTATTCTCTCCTGCGCATTTCTACCGGAACAACGCAGGCACACGCAAATCAGGCGGTTTATATGATTATTCCACCGTCTATGCCGATGACCTGTCCCGTAATATACCCCGCTTCATCCGACGCGAGGAAGGCAATCAGCGCCGCGACCTCGTCCGGATTGCCGGGTCTGCCGAGACTTATCTGCGCGTAGGCTTTCTCTCTCTGTTCGTCCGTCAGTGCGGCCGTCATATCCGTCTCGACAAACCCGGGCGCTACCGCGTTTACGGTAATGCCGCGCGAACCGAGCTCTTTGGCGGCTGAAAGCGTGAGACCGACGATACCCGCCTTTGAAGCGGCGTAATTCACCTGCCCCGGGTTCCCGCGCAGGCCTGCCACAGACGAGAGGTTGATAACGCGCCCGCTGCGGTTTTTCGTCATAACAGGAGCGACGGCTTTCAGCATATAGAAGGCCCCGTTCAGGTTGGTCCGCACCACCTCATCGAAGTCCGCGGCTTTCATGCGAAGCAGCAGGCCGTCACGCGTAATGCCTGCGTTGTTTACGAGTATATCGATGCCTCCGAGGTTTTCTTTGGCGAAAGCGGCCGCTTCTACCGCAAAGGATTCACTTGACACGTCGCCTTTCAGGACAAAGACCTGTGCGCCGGATGCGCCGGTAGCCGCAGCCACCTCACGCTCTGTCTGCTTGGCCGCCTCATCGTTCCCCGCATATGTCAGAAGAAGGGACGCGCCCTCTTTGGCAAACCTCAGGGCGGTCGCGCGGCCGATACCGCGGGTCCCGCCGGTAATAATCGCTGTCTTATTTGTGAGCGTCATGAGCCTTCCTCCTTGATTCCCTGTTTATTGCGCCAACAGCTTCAGCGCTTCTTCTATCCCGTCCGCGTCGATGCTGACCGCCTGCACGTCCGGCGCTATCTTCTTCACAAGGCCGGTGAGCGTCTTGCCCGGGCCTGTTTCGATAAAGACGCCAATGCCGTCCTCCGCCATATGTTCTATGGTTTCCTGCCAGTAGAC
>JAITEX010000086.1 GCA_031281765.1 Eubacteriales Family XIII. Incertae Sedis bacterium
CAAATTGACAGTTAGCCGGCAATTCAAAATAGCGTCCAAGCAATCCAAATTTATCGTTTTTGATTCCCGTCGTACAAAATTAAACGATGATTTTATCGAAAAACAAATTCGATTCGAAACGGCGAAAAGACCAACAATAAGAAAAGTGATTTTTATTAAAAAATCTGTAGAAATTCTTGAACTGACGAGATAAGTGTGCTATTGTATTATTGTAGGAAGACCGGGTTGCTCAGATGGGTGATCAAAGGAGTATCCTGCAACGAAAATAACAGCGTTTTCTGCGGAAAGCGCTGTTTTATTTCAAGCAATATATACACTCGCTCTATATCATTCTTTCGGCTCTCATTCGATGCGAAGCGCGTTTGTCAGCCGCAGCGTGATTTCACCGCGGCCCTCCCAGTCCGCGAGAATGCGGAGGGCCTCGCTTGCCGCGCGGCTTGCCTTCGCTTCGCCGCCCTTATCCCCCCACCGGTCCGTGACGCGATTCGAAACGACGGCGAAAATCGCGCCCATGCTCATACCGAGAAGCCGCCCGACCACGAACTGGCCGGCCGCCTCCATTTCTATGTTCAGTATGCCGGCTGTCTGCAGGTCAGGTATGACGCCCTCCATCCATGAGGGCCGGTAGTCCCCGGCGGGACGCCCCTGCCCGATGTAGAACGAACCTATGGTATAGCCAATGCCGACGCCATAGCGAAAGCCGAGATTCTCGCAGGCCTGCATCAGCGCCATCGTGACCGTCGTGTCGGCGGCCGCGGGATAGGCGGGTTCGATGTAGGCGTCGCTCGTCCCGTCTTTGCGTACGCAGGCGGCGGGTATAATAAGGTCGCCGAGGTCGTATTCCGGCTGTATGCAGCCCGTGGTGCCGACGCGTACGCAGGTATGCACGCCAAGCGTCTTCAGCTCGCCGATGCATATCTCCGAGCTTGCGGCGCCGATGCCCGTGGACACCGCTGCAATGGGTACGCCCTGATACGTTCCCGCCACGCTTTTGAACTCCCGGTACGACGCAAGCTCCCTCACATCCTCCCAATCGGCCGCGATAAGAGAGGTTCGCTCGGGGGCGCCCGGCAGGATGACGCGCGGCGGTACATCGCCTGCGCGCAGGCGCAGATGGTAGACGCGCCCCTCGCCGTCGGTCGGGGCGCTCGCCGGTATTATCGTATTCGCTGTACTTTCTTTCATTATTACCTCATTCTACAGGATTGCGGCCCGGAGGCCGCAATGACACGTTTTTTCACTTTCCCCTTTACCTCACGTCACCTATTGATTATTACCTTACAAACATTATAATATATACACACGTTTTTAATCAGAGCTGCCGCAAGAGCCTTTCACCGGCGCCGCCGCAAGCTCCGAACAAGGAAGCACTAAAGGAGGTAACTATGATTTGGGTATGCACCGTATGCGGCTATGAAGTAGAAGCCGACGACAAACCCGAAGAATGCCCCGTCTGCGGAGTAGGGCCGGAAGCATTCGAGGAAAAAGAATAGCCGGTAGCCTTTCGCTACACTTCTATTCCATCGCGGTTCGTTATTACGAACCGCTTTATTTTTTTCGAGGTCGTAATATCGAACGGCGCGTCGCGCAGGACCACGCGCTTTATCTTCTTGAAATACGGCAGGTCCGCATTGATTTTGTCCACCTCGCTCCAGAGCAGCTTGCCGATGGCTTCATTCGTCGCGTCACGGCCGAGCAGGTCCGTCACGGTCTCGGAATCCGGCAGGATGGTCGCGACTATTACGCTGTCCGCGGATATATCCGCGTCGGATTGCCACACCATGCTTTCGGCGACGAGGTCGGAACGCCCGAGCAGGTATTCGAGTTCCTCAGGGAATACGTTTTCGCCCGTCTTCGTAATGATGACGCTTTTCTTGCGGCCCGTAATATACACATAGCGGTCCTTGTCGATATAGCCGTAGTCGCCCGTGTGGTACCAGCCGTCCTTCAGCACTTCGTTTGTCGCCTCCTCGTTTTTGTAGTAGCCGAGCATGACATTGTCGCCCTTCACGCATATCTCGCCGATGCCCGTCTCGGGGTCCGGTTCCTCTATGCGTCCGTCGAAGCCCGCAAGCAGGTAGCCCGCGCTCGCGCTGCGCGCCGCGTGTTCCGGGTTCAGCGCGCATATGGGGGCGCATTCCGTCAGGCCATAGCCCTGCAGCGCCCCGACGCCAAGGTCGATAAACCCGTCGAGAATGGCCGGGTCTATGGCCGCGCCGCCACAGATGATGCGCTGCAATCTGCCGCCGAAGGTATCCGTGATTTGCTTGAAGAACACCTTGCCGAGATTGACGCCAAACCGCTTCGTCACGCGGTTTATCTTTATGATGCGCTTCAGCAGCTTCTCCTTGCCCTGCTTGCGCACATTCTGCCATATCTTGCGGTGGAAGTTCTCGAATATAAGCGGCACGCCGAGAATCATGGTCGGCTTCACTTCTTTGAGATTGTCCGTGATATAACGCAGGCCCTCGCAGAACGCAACGGACGAGCCCTTGTAGAGCGGAATCAAGAAACTGCACGTACACGCATAGGTGTGGTGCAGCGGCAATATCAGAAAGAATATATCATCCGGCGCTACGAGAAATACCATCGGCGGTATCATCAAATCCGTGCAGATGTTTTCATGCGAGAGCATGACGCCCTTCGCGACACCCGTCGTGCCGGACGTGTAGAGCAGGATGCCCATGCCCTGACGCAATACCTGCGCGTCAAGGAAATCTCTGTTTCCCTCTTCTATGAGTTTCGCGCCTTCGGCTTTCAGCGCCGCAAGGGAAACCTCGTGCGGCTCCATCGTGTCGCCGTCAAGATTCACGCACAGCTCTATCTGTACGCCCTCTTTGCCGCATATTTTTTCGAACAACTTCGTATAATTTTTCGTATAGAACACACACGCAACTTCGGCTTCTATGACGAGATGCTCTATCTCATCCTGCCTCAGTTCCTTGTCGAGCGGAACCACAACGCCCGTGCCGCAAACAGCGGAGAGATAGGCAAGCGTCCAGGCGTAGCAGTTTTCGCCGATGACGCCGATGCGTTTCCCGCGCATATCATGCGCGTGGAGGGCCGTGCCGACAGCGTCCACATCGGCCTTGACCTGCCGATAGGTAGTGACCTTGTACGGTTCCTTGTGCGACGGCTTTTCATAAAAGGCGGGCCTATCCGCGAAGAGCTCCGCGCTCGTTTCAAGCATATGACGAATATCCATGACCGGGCGCTGATCCCGGTGATAGACGTACGGGTCTTTCGTATTTTGAATGAAATCGTACTGCGCCTGCGCGCGCGCCATATCCTCTTCTTTGATTTTCTTGTATTCTTCTGCGGGCAGTAATTCTCTCGGCGTCATCTTCGTCTCCTCTTTATATACGGTGCTCTACCTTATAGCGCTTGATTTTTTGCGTGGTCGTTTTCTCAAACGGCGCGTCCACCACATCGAAGCGCTTGACGCGCTTATACGGCGGCATCTTTTCATTTGCCGCATCTATCTCTCTGTCAAGTATTTTCCTGACTTCGGTCTCGTCGATATTTCCGTATTTCTCGCGTATGTCCGGCATATTCGGAAATATATCCGCGCAAATCACCGTATCCCCGGCTGTCTCGTCCTTGCCCCACACCACGGCTTCCTCGATGTAGTCGGATTTCAGCAGATAGTATTCGACTTCTTCGGGGAAGATATTCTTCCCGTTCTTCGTCACGATGACATCTTTCTTGCGTCCCGTCAAATAGACGAAACCGTCATCGTCGACATAACCGTAGTCGCCGCTGTACAGCCAGCCGTCCTTCAGCACCTTTTCCGTCTCCTCCGGATTGTCGAAGTAGCCGAGCATCACGGACGGGCCGCGATAGGCTATCTCGCCGATGCCGTCCGCATCCGCGTCAATCACCTTCACTTCGGTCTTGCCAAGCGGCAATCCCGCGGAGGCCGCCTTGTGGCAGCGGTCCTTGTTCACGGCCACTATCGGAGAGCATTCCGTCATGCCGTAGCCCTGCACCATCGTAAAGCCCATGGCGTTGAAGTCCTCTATTACCGCCGGGTCGATGGCCGCTCCGCCCGCAATAATAAGGCGCATATCGCCGCCCATGGCCTGATGGACCGCTTTGAACACCTTCTTCGTCGCTTTCAGCTTCGAGCCGCCGACGGCCTTTGACAGCGTTATCGCGCGGCGCATATTCTTCGCCTTGCCCGTGTTTTCCGCCTGCCGCCAGATGGCCTTGTACATCTTCTCAAACATAAGCGGCACGCCGAGGATGAGGTTCGCCTTTACCTCGGCCATATTCTTTACAATGTATTTCAGGCCTTCGCAGAACGCCACCGTGACCCCCTGATACATCGTGCCGAGAATGCCGCAGTTGAATTCATAGGTGTGGTGCATCGGCAGCACGTCAAGCGCGGTCCAGCCGATGACGCGCATAAATTCCGCCATACCGACGACATTGTGCACGATGTTCGTATGGGAAAGCATGACGCCTTTCGCGAGGCCCGTGGTGCCCGACGTAAAAATGAGGGCGCACATCGCGTCCGGGTCTATCTCCGCGCGGAAATACTCCCGCCGCCCTTCTTCGATAAGCTTACGGCCGTGCGTTATCAGGGATTTCATCGAAAATTTTTCATCCGTGTTTGCGGCCGCGTCCATGGATATTTTTATGCTGACGCCGGGGGCGTCCTTCAGCGCCTCATTCACGATTTTTTCCGTCTTGCCGCTGTAGACGATGGCCGCCGCGCCGGAACGGTTCAGCAGGTTCGCGATTTCCTCCGCGCTGAGCTCCCGGTCTATCGGTACGATAACGGAAGCGCCGCAGACAGCCGCCATATACGCGACGACCCATTCATAACGGTTTTCGCCCGTGACCGCAATATACCTGCCCTTTAAATCAAGATCCATGAGCGCCGTCCCGAACGCCGTCACATCCGAACGGAATTCGCGGAACGAGATGGGGCGGTACGGCCCGCCGAGTTTGTCCTTCACGAGATAGGCCGCATTATCGCCGTAGCGTTCGGCGCTGTAATTCATCAGGTCGCGCAAATCCGTAATCGGGTCAACCTCATACAGCGCATCCCTATATTTCATACTGTTCAAAAACTGTTTCCTCCGCTGCCCTTGCGTTTAATTTTAGTATAAAAGTATTTTACACTATCAGGCCGGATAAATACAGACGTCGCTGAAAACAAGCCCTATGCCCTGTGATATATTATTGGTATAATGGGTGTAATGAAAACGATGGACGGAACGAGTAGACGAGCGCGGATAGCGGAGGAACTCGGCGCGGCGGAGAGCCCGGTAAGCGCCGCCGCGTTCGCGAAAAAATTCGAGGTGAGCCGGCAGGTGATCGTTGGCGACATCGCGCTTCTGCGCGCCGGGGGGCACGCCATCATCTCCACCGCGCGCGGCTATATTATGCAGGCGGCTTCTACGGGAAAATACGTCGGGACCGTCGCCTGCAAGCACGAACCGGCGCTGACGCGCAGAGAACTCGAAACGATAGTTGCCGCCGGCGGGACCGTGGACAATGTCATCGTTTCGCATGAACAGTACGGAGACCTCACCGGCCAGCTGAATATTTCGACGCAGGCCGACGTGGACCATTTCATTGCGCAGATCGAGAAGAAAAACGAACATCTTTTGTCCGAGCTGACGGACGGCGTCCATCTGCACAAGATTACCTGCGCGGACCGCGCGGCCTTTGAAACGATACTCGAGCGGCTTGCGGAAATCGGCGTGCTCTATTCACCCCTTGACTAATCATCCCGCCATACCGTAAACTATACATATGTCAAGACACGTATGTATTCGCGTAGAGATTACGGAGGCCGCTCATGTCAAAATGGACCACCCAGAAACTTACCGTCACCGCCCTGCTTATCGCTATCGGGATACTCATTCCGATGATTTCACCCCTGAGGGTTTTGATAGAACCCATGTCCTTCACCCTTGCGAGCCATGTGGCGATATTTATTGCGGTGTTTATGGCACCCGACGCAGCCGTCGTCGTCGCGCTCGGAACCACCCTCGGGTTCTTCGTCGGAGGCTTTCCACTCGTCATCGTACTGCGCGCAGCGTCCCACGTCGTATTTGCGCTCTGCGCGTCACTCTTCCTGAAGCGTTTCCCGGGAACGCTCTATTCGCTCCCGAGAGTTCATGTATTCAGCTTCATCGTCGGCCTCATTCACGGGGCGTGCGAAGTGATAGTCGTATTCTTCTACTATTACACCGTGGGCGGCATGGCGTCCGTCTCGGACAATCTCGGATTCCGCGTGCTGTTTATGCTCGTCGGCATCGGCTCCGTCGTCCACAGCATGGTTGACTTCGAAATCGCCTACGGCATCTTCCGCGGCCTCGTCAAGGTCCGCAGCTTCGCGTCGGTCTTCCCGTATACGCGCGACCCGCGGTTGTCTACTCCCAAAGAGAGCTCTTCGCCCGCCGCATAAAACCGGCAGGTGGGGAACCGGATAGATGATGGAGAATCATATGAAGAACAGGGTCTATTTTTTCACCGGCACGGGCAATAGCCTGAATGTCGCCCAAAACATCGCCGCCTCGCTTGACGATTGCGAAGTCGTAGCAATTCACAAAGGGATGAACCCTACCGTGCCTTCCGGCTTTGAGCGCATCGGGTTTGTGTTTCCGGTCTACTTTTGGGGATTGCCCCGAATGGTTGCCGACTTTTTACGTACCGCGAAATTCCCGGTGCAGGGAGACACCTATTATTTTGCCGTTGCCACTTTCGGCGGCATAATAGGAAATTCCCTTCCCCAGGTCAAACGCTTGCTTAGCACAAATGATGTGAAACTCAACTACGGCGGCGGAGTACGCTCGTTCGCCAATGCCGTCAGCTTTTATGAGATGAAAGAAGATGTGGAGAAAATCACCCGCAAAGCCGATACGCGGGCGCAAAAGGTTATTGCAGCTATTGCTGCCAGGCGCCCGAGAAAAATCGGGAACGGTTTGAAGCAGATTGAAAAAATATATCAGCGGAATATATCCCGATTTCCCGAACGAGCTAAAGCGTATACCGTTAACGCTGATTGTATATCCTGTGGAATTTGCGTTTCTGTCTGTCCTGCACAAAATATTGAGTTGGTAGACGGCAGGCCTGTTTTCGGCGACCACTGTGAGGCTTGCCTCGCCTGTATACAGCATTGCCCGAAACGAGCGCTAAATGATGGCGAAAAAACGCAAGCCCGACGCCGCTACACCCACCCTGCCATTGGATACAAAATGATTGCGAATTATTATCACAAAGAGGAATAGGCGATTTACAAGTCTGTTGTGATGGGTGATGTCAAATATGTTAATTGACATCTCATCCGGATCGTTCGTTATTCCACCTGCCTGCTCTTTCTTTCGCTTGTTCATCTTCCTTTCACCCGTGTATGCGTTGATTGGCTGTATCATTTATGATACAATATCAATAAGGGAAGGACATATATGGGACACGAAGAAGACTATATTAAAATAAGGCAGAGCATTGTCCAGCTCTTGGTAGGCGAAAGAAAAGCGCAAAAGTTGACGCAGCAAGCGCTTGCGGAAAGGGTCGGTATCCAACGTTCCAATCTGGCCCGTTTCGAGAGGGGCGAGCAGAACCCCTCGCTTGATTTGCTGATCAAGATTGCCGTAGCTCTCGGCAAGGAACCTGATTTTATCCTGAAAAGCAACGAGTACAAAGCATTTGAAAAAACATCGGATAATATAAATGGAGGAACGTATATGGAACCTGTTGCCCTCTTGAAAAGGATTGACGAGTACAAGGCGGCCATCGACAATCGCAGACCGCTTACCAGTGAAGAGATAAAAGAGCTTGATGACTATTTCCGTATAGGGCTGACCTATACCTCAAACGCCCTTGAGGGCAACACTCTGACAATCAGCGAAACAAAGGTCATCATCGAGGACGGTATAACCGTAGGCGGCAAGCCCCTGAAGGATTGTTACGAGGCAACCGGGCACGCGAAAGCCTATGACTTCATGCTCACTG
>JAITEX010000097.1 GCA_031281765.1 Eubacteriales Family XIII. Incertae Sedis bacterium
CAGGACGCACCATATCGATTCATAGAGAAAGGTCGGATGGTAGGACGTGCCGTCTATGATGACGGCCCACGGCAGCGAGGTCTCGGTCCCGTGCGCCTCTCCGTTGAAGAAATTGCCCCAGCGGCCGATAGCCTGGCCGAGCGGCACGACGGCAAAGAACAAATCGGCAACATTCAGTACGCGCTCATGCGTAAACCGGCACATGATGATGACCGCAATCAGGCCGCCGATCAGGCCGCCGTGTATCGCAAGCCCACCTTCCCTAAGCTGGAATATGCGAGCGAGGTCCTCTCCGTACCACGACCAGTTGAACAGCACATAGTAGAGGCGCGCGCAGATGATGCCGACCACCGCGCAGACGAGCGCGAAATTCAGCGTCCGGTCGCTCGATATGCCGTGCCGCTTCGCGCGCAGGCAGCTGATAAGCACGACCACCGCAATGCCGGTGGCGACGAGGATGCCGTACCACAGTATCGGCAGGCCAAAGACCGTAAAGGCGACTCTATCGGGCGTTTGCATCCGCGGCCTCCTTCAGCATGCCTATCATGGCGGCGGGCTCATCCGCGCCGAATACGGCGGAACCGGCAATGAGAATATCGGCGCCGGCCGCCGAAACCCCGGCTATCGTGGAAAGGTTCACGCCGCCGTCCACCGCGATTTTATACGCATAGCCCCGTTCGGCCCGCAGCTTGTCAAATACGCGTACTTTTTCCACGGCGGACGCGATGAATTTCTGCGCTCCAAACCCCGGATTGACCGTCATCACAAGTATCTGATCGGCTACATCCAGCACATAGTCAAGCGTGGAGGGATGGGTCGCGGGGTTCAGCGCCACGCCGCAGCCCACGCCGAGGGACTTGATAAAACGCAGCGTCCGCTCGAGATGCAAACAGGCCTCCTGATGCACCACGATATAGCGCGTGGTATCCGTCACAAAATCCTCGATGCGCAGATCGGGTTCCGCTATCATCAAATGCACGTCAAGCGGCAGGCTTGACACCCTCGCGGCCGCTTTCGTAACAGCGCCGCCAAAGGTGATATTCGGCACGAACCGGCCGTCCATCACATCCATATGCAGATAGTCCGCGCCACCGGCCTCGCATATCCTGATTTCCCGTTCAAGATTCGCGAAATCCGCCGAAAGCAGCGAAACGGAGATTTCTTTCATGTTCTTTTGTCCCTCTCATTCAACTCGGCAAACATCCTTACATAACTATTATAGCGCGACCGCGCCACCTTGCCGGATTCGACCGCCACGCGCACCGTGCAGCCGGGTTCCTCGCGGTGCGTACAGTCGTCGAACCGGCAGCCTTTCGCCGCCGCCCATATCTCGGGGAAGCATTCGGCAAGGCCATGGGCGTCATCGGCGGTCATCACCGTAAAGGACGTATAACCCGGCGTATCGAAGACGCGCGCGCCGAAATCGGTATCGTATATCTCCACATGGCGCGTCGTATGCTTGCCGCGCCCCGTCCGCTTGCTGATTTCGCCCGTCTCGGCGTCCCTGCCGGTCAACGTACCGATAAGGCTCGATTTCCCGACGCCGGACGGGCCGGCAAAGGCCGCCGCCTTGCCCGCTATCAGTCCTTTCAGCTCATCGAGCCCCTCGCCCCGCGCGGCGCTCGTCATCACCATCGGATAGTGCCCGCCGTATACCGCTCTGAGCTTTTCGGGCCCGGCCGCGTTTAAATCCATCTTATTGACGCAAATCACCGACGGTACGTCCGCCGCCTCGGCCGTCACGAGGAACCGGTCGAGTATCTCGGGGTTCGGGTTCGGGTCGGCTGCGGCTATGACGCAGACAAAGACGTCCACATTCGCCACGGGCGGCCGTATAAAGGCGTTTGCGCGCGGATAGAGACCGTCTATTACCCCCTCTTCCTCATCTTGCACGGAGATGCTCACGCGGTCCCCGACCAAAGGCGTCAAACCTTCGCGACGCAATATGCCGCGCCCGCGGCACATATATTCTTCGCCCTCCCCGGTCCTCACAAAGTAGAATCCGGCGAGAGCCTTGCGGATAACGCCGTCAGCCGTCCTCAGCGTCAACTCACTTTACCCGTACCGAAATCCTCGACCGTATAGGTCTTAAACAAATCGTCGTTGAAATAGACATTTATCTTGCCGGAACCCTTGCCCGTCACGGAAACGGGTTCACTGCCGTTCGCTTTCGAACGCGGCTGGTTCTGAATGATGTATTTCTGGTTGCCGCTGTCGGGTATGAGCAGGACCGTGAGGTTGAACGTCTCCGATGGCGCCTCCGCAAAGTCAACCGTTATCGAAACAGTCCCCTCTTTCTGTTCCGGCCCCTTGCTGATAGTCACCTTCACGGACTGCCCCTCATTGAGCTTCGCGCCTTTCTTGTACTGCTGCCACATAATCTCGCCCTTGGCATAATCGTCGCTGTATTCCTCCGTTACGCCGCCGAGAACTAAGTTCACCTTTTTCAGCGCGCTCTGCGCGCCGCTCTTGGTAAGGCCGAGCAGGTTCGGCACGGAGACCTCTTTTTCCTTCGGCCCGAGACTGATCGTAATGTTTATCTTCTCGCCGGCCGCAAGCATCTCGCCGGCCGGCGGGCTTTGCTCTACGACCGTATCCATCGGCTTGTCGCTGTCCACCGCTTCCACCTCACCGGGCGCGAAGCCGTACTGCTCTATCGTATATTGGGCGCTCGCCTTCGACTTGCCTATCAAATCAGGGACTTCTTTTTTGCCTTCCTCCGCTTTTCCTGGGTCCGCCCCCTTGCTGAGGAAAATCGTAATCGTATCGCCCTTCTTCACCTTTTCATCCACGTCCGGCGACTGCCGCGCGACCTTGCCCTCCACGACCGTATCGCTAAACTCGGGCTCACCCTTCTCCATCTTGAAGTCCTTATCGTCGAGCTTCTTGTACGCTTCGTCCTCGGTCAGGCCAATCACATCGGGCGCTTTCAAATCGTGGTCGGTCAATATCCAGTTGATACCCTTGTATAACGGGTAACAGAGCGCGAGCGCGGCCACAACCGCGAGGATAATAGCGCCGGTTTTTATCTTTCTGTTCTTTTTCTTCGCGGGGTCCTTGGGCTTCTTTCCCTGAGCCTTTCGGCCGCTCTGCGTCATGCGTTCGGGCCTGCTCGCATTATCCCGGGTAAGACGCCCGCCCTCGAGCGCCGCGGCTTCATCCAGGTCGTCCTCGTCCCACTCGTCGTCGTCATAACCGGCGTTTTTTCCCGCGGGATAGGCTTCATCATAGGGTTCGGCGTCGTAGGCGCCCTCATTTCCGTACGCGTCGCCGCCGTAGGGGTCTCCCGCATAGCCGTTCCGCTCATAACCGGAGCCATTATCATCATAGCCCTGCTCCGCGCCATAGGCTTCATCGGCGGACCCGACAGGGATATAGGGTACCGCCGCGGGCGCGTACGTCTCGCCAAACGTGGAGATGAGCCGCCCGACATTATCGAGGGCTTCCTTCATCTGGTCTACGCTCGCGAAACGGTTTACCTGGACTTTCTGCGTCGCCCTGAGTATTATCTGCTCAAGGCCCGACGGCACGCCGTTCACGATACGCGACGGCGGCACGATGGGCTCGTTCATATGCATGAGCGCCACGGCCACCGGCTCATTCGCGTCGAAGGGGACGCGCCCCGTCGTCATCTCGTAGAGGACGATGCCGAGCGAATAAATATCCGACTTTTCGTCCACGTATTTGCCGCGCCCCTGCTCGGGTGAAAAATAGTGAACGGAACCCATCACGATATTGTTGTCGCTCACGGTAGTGCGGTCCGTCACGGCGCGCGCGATGCCGAAATCCGTGATTTTCGCGTGCATCTCGTAGCCGTCCTCCGTAATGAGGATATTATGCGGCTTTACGTCCCGGTGAATAATGTTGTTGCGATGCGCGAACGCGAGAGCCGCGGCCACCTGCGAACCGATGGCGATGACCTCGCTGAACGGCATGGGCGCGCGTTCCGCTATTATATCCGAAAGCGGCCGGCCGCGCACGAGCTCCATCACGATATAGTAGATATTGCCGTCCCGCCCGACATCGAAGATGCTCACGATGTTCGGGTGGTTCAGACCCGCCGCGGCACGCGATTCACGCCGGAAATTATCGACGAAATTCGCGTCCTTCACAAAATCGGGCCGCAGTATCTTGATGGCGACGAGCCGGTTCAGCAGCTTATCGCGCGCGCTGTACACGACGGCCATACCGCCGTCGCCGATTTTTTCGTGTATTTCATATCTACCAGCCAGAACTTTGTAACCCATGGTATTGCCTTCACTTTCTTTTCTATACTATCAGCGCAATCACGGTGATATTGTCGCCGCCACCCCGGGCGTTCGCGGCTTTCACAAGCGCTTTGACTATGCCGTTTGCGTTTTTTTCTTTTACTGTAATGTCCCGTATCTCCTCATCGGACAGTTCACCTGTCAGACCGTCGCTGCAGAGCAGGACCCTGTCGCCCCGCTTCGCGTCGTAGAGGTAGAAATCCGGTTCGGCCTGCTCCATGGCCCCGAGGGCCCGCGTTATCATATTCTTTTTCGGGTGGAACTCGGCCTCACCCTTCGTCAGCGTCCCCGCGTTTATCAACGCGTTCACATAGCTGTGGTCCTCGGTAAGCTGCGTGATTTCGCCGTCTCTCACCGCGTAGGCGCGGCTGTCCCCGATGTTTACCAAATGGAGCCGCTCGCCGCTCGCGTAGCACAGGACGGCTGTCGTCGCCATGCCCTCCATTTCCTTGTGCGAAGCGGCGTAATCCAATATATCCGCGTTGATGCGCCGGAAACACTGGTAGAAATAGCTCTTGACCCAGTTTGTCCGGTAGTCGCCCTCGAGCGTATTCGCTTCGTCCATCGGGTGGGAGATCAGGTATTTCTCGATACCGTATACCGCCTTGCGGCTCGCTATCTCCCCGCCGCGACGGCCACCGACGCCATCGCACACCGCGTATATCCCGTACTTCGGCAGCACGAGCAGAGCATCCTGATTTTCCGTACGCGTCTTACCCGTATCGGTGCGATAGCCAAACTGCATCATACAAGCAACTCCTTGCGGGTCATCTTACACATATAGAAACCGTCCGTCCCGTCCGTATCCGTCATCATAAGTTTTGTATCGACTTTCAGGAAATCCTTGTGGCGGCGCAAAAATTCCTTGATGACCGCGTCGTTCTCGCGCTTCAGTATCGTACACGTGGAATAGACGAGCACGCCGCCGGGCTTCACATAGGCGGATGAAGCGGAGAGGATGTCGTGCTGGAGCCGCGGCAGGTTCTCTATCTCCCCGTTCCAGCCCTTGTACTTTATTTCGGGCTTTTTCCGGACCGTTCCGAGCCCCGAGCACGGCGCGTCGACGAGGACGCGGTCCGCCCTGCCGACGAGATCCGGATCCGAGCGCGTCGCGTCCCACGACCAGGTTTCCACTATCGATATACCGAGCCGTTTCGCCTGGTCGTTGATTTGTTGTAATTTCCGTTTGTAAATATCTATAGCGGCTATCGCGCCGATATTGCCCATGGCTTCGGCAATGGACATCGTCTTGCCGCCGGGCGCCGCGCAGACATCGACCACGTAGTCGCCGGGTTTCGGCGCAAGCATTCTGACTACGGTTTCCGCGCCCTCGTCCTGTACGGAATAGAGGCCGCTCTCGTAGAGCCGGCCCTGCAGCAGGTCGTCGCCCTTTACGTCGAGGATATTATCGCAGTGGGGGCTTTCCGTGACGGTATAGCCGTCATTTGAAAACCGTGTGACCAAGTCTTTGCGCGAAGTCCTCAGCGTATTGACGCGCAACGAAAGCGAGGGTATCATGTTCCCGGCCTCGAGAATGCTTTCGACGCGGTCCGCTCCGAAGTCAGTACGAATTTGCCGCACTATCCACGGCGCGTAGCTGTACTTGACGCTCAGGTACCGGTCCTCGTCTTCCGCCCTGTCCGGCAGCGTAACATAATCGCGGTCGCGCAGGTACTGCCGCAGGACGGCGTTGATAAAGCCGTCGCGGCCCGCCGCGTAGGTCTTGGCCAGCTCAACCGTCTCATTCAGCGCCGCGTGATCCGGCACGGAATTCATAAAGATAAGCTGGTAAAGCCCCATACGCAGCAAACTCAGGTCCGTCATATCCATCTTCTGTATCGGCGTCTTGACGAAATTCCCGATAATATAGTCGAGATAGAGTTTCCGGCGTATGACTCCATACGCAAGTTCCCGCACAAAGGCAGGGGTCGGCGGCTTCAACCGCCAGATGTAATTATTCGTAGCGATATGCGAATACGCCCTGCGGGACTCAACATCGCGGATTATATAAAATGCCGTTGTTCTGTTTCGATCCATAGCGGTAATAGCCTCAATTCCATTCCAACACGGTACCCGGCGGCAGTTCGTACCCCCGCAGGAAATCCGCCGCCGCAAGCTCCCTGCCGCCGGACAGCTGCACACGGTCAAGCACGACAACGCCTCCGTCTCCCGCGGCCACGCCAATGCCGGATTTGTCCGCAAAGACAACCGTACCGGGCCGCACGCCATCGCCGGGGACGGCCGCGCGGCGCGCCGCGCGTATCTTGAATTTTGCGCTGTTCAGAAAAGCGTAGGCGCCCGGAAACGGATTCATCGCGCGTATCTTGCGGACGATACGGTCCGCGTCGGCGCTGAAATCCACCTGACCCTCACTTTTTTCAACCGGCGGCGCATAGGTCGCAAGCGCTCCGTCCTGCGGAACGGGCCTTATGCGCCCCGCAAGCAGGTCGTCAAGGTCCGCCGCGAGTAATTCGGCGCCGGCCCGCGCAAGCAGGTCATGCAGCCTGCCGGTGTCGGACTCGCCGATTTCCACCGCGCGGGCATCGAGGATGTCACCCTCGTCAAGCCCCTCGGACATAAGCATCAGCGTGACGCCCGTGACTTCTTCTCCCGCTTCCACAGCCCGATGTATCGGGGCCGCGCCGCGGTATTTCGGCAGCAGGGACGCATGGATGTTTACGCAGCCGTAAGCCGGCAATGCAATGATTTCACCCGGTAAAATCTTACCATATGCTGCCACCACTATCAAGTCCGGTTTTATCTCCGCAAGCTGTCTGAAAAAATCCTCGTTGCGTTTTATGCGTTCCGGCTGCGCAACGCGGAGGCCGAGCTCTACCGCTCGCGCCTTGACGGGCGGCGGCTGCACTTTTTGCCCGCGGCCGCGCGGACGGTCCGGCTGCGTCACCACCAGGGGAATCTCATGTCCCGACGCCGCAAGCGCTTCAAGGGAAGGGACCGCGAAATCCGGCGTACCCATAAAGACTATCTTCATTGGCCCGCTTCTTCCAGCGATTCCGCTTTGTCCGTAAATAATATGCCGTTGAGATGGTCCATCTCATGGCTGATGGCCTTTGCGAGCATACCCGTGCCTTCGATGGTAAACGCATTGCCGTCCCGGTCGAAGGCGGTGACGGTGACGCGCGTCGGCCTCTTGACGACGCCGCTGAGGCCGGGAACCGAGAGGCAGCCCTCTGACTCGGCTGTCTCGCCCTCGCTCGAGAGAATAACGGGATTGACAAGCTCAACGCGAAGCGGTTCGGGCGCGGCCTTGTTTTTCTTATCGCTCCGGTCCTCCGCGTCCGGAGGCGGCGTCACGTCTATGACGACGGCGCGCCTGAGTATGCCGACCTGCGGCGCGGCAAGCCCGATGCCGGATGCGTCCGCCATCGTCTCCCACATATCGTCAAGCAGCTGCGCGAGCTTTCCATCAAACGCGACAACTTCACGCGACGTCTTGCGCAGCGTCTCATCCCCCTCGGTCAGTATATTCCTCAGCGCCATTCATGCCTCCTCGCCCGCTCCTCAATATATCATACAAAGATATTTTATCATATCAGACCAAAGAAAAAGGATTTACATCAACGACCATACGGTAGGCGGCGCCCTCGGCGGTGTTGTTTCTTCGCTTCAGGTCCGCAAGCAGGGCCTCATAGCGGCGGCGCATCCCGGGAGCCACCTTGATATAGAGGCAGTAGCGATAGTCACCCGCGAGCTTCGCGATCGCCGCCTCCTGCGGACCGAGCAGGTTGTGGCGCTCACCGCCGCCGAGGTTGCGGACGATTTCGTCCGCAAGGCCGGCGCAGCCGGCCCGCGCCGCCTCCCGGTCCGCCGCGTAACACGTGACCCGGTACATATCGCTGAACGGAGGATAGGAAAGCGACCGGCGCAGCAAGAGCTCCGTCGCATAGAATTCCTCATAATCGCCCTTTACCGCCAGCGCTATCGCATAGGATTCCGGCGCGTAGGTCTGCACGACGACCAAACTGTCCTCCGCGCCGCGGCCCGCCCTGCCCGCCGCCTGCGTTATCAATTGAAAGGTCCGCTCGGCCGAGCGGAAGTCCGGTATATTCAGGCTGACGTCGGCGGCGAGTATGCCGACGGGGTCCACGCCCGCAAAATCGAGTCCCTTCGCCACCATCTGCGTGCCTATCAATATATCCGTCTTTCCTTTCCCGAAGTCCTTCAGGATACGCGCCGCGCTGCCCTTTTTTGCGGTGGTGTCGAGGTCGAGGCGCGCTATGCGCGCTTCGGGAAAGGCGGCCCGCGTTAATTCCTCGACTTTCTCTGTCCCCGTACCAAAGTATTTCAGCGCATGCGCGCCGCAATTCGGACAGAGGGCGGGTACGGGCCGGCGGCGGCCGCAGAAATGGCAGACCGCGCTGTTTGTACTCTTGTGGTAGCTCATAGAAAGCCCGCAGTCCTCGCACTTCATCACATAGCCGCAGGCGCGGCAGGAGATAAAGGGGCTGTAGCCGCGCCGGTTGAGAAACAGCAGCGTCTTTTTCCCCGCCGCGAGGCTTTGCTCTATCTTCGTATGCAGTATGTCCGAGAATATGGTCTTGTTCCCCGCGGCGAGCTCATGACGCATATCCGCCACGAGCAGCTCCGGCACGGGCGCGCCGCCGACACGCTCCGTCAGCGTCAACAGTTCATAAAGCCCCTCGCGGGCGCGATACATCGAAACGACGGACGGCGTCGCGCTGCCGAGCAGGCAGACCGCGCCCGCGGCGCACGCCCGCTTCACAGCGACCTCCGCCGTGTCATACTTCGGCGCCATATCGGATTTGTACGTGGTTTCGTGTTCCTCATCAACGATGATTGCCCCGAGAGCTCCCGCGGGCGCAAAGACCGCGGAGCGCGCGCCGACGCAGACCGTCGCCTCGCCGTTTTTTACGCGCATCCACTCATCATAGCGCTCACCGGCGGACAGCTTGCTGTGGAGCACGGCTACCTTGTCCTCACCGAACCGGGCCGTAAAGCGCCCTATCACCTGCGGCGTCAGGCTGATTTCCGGCACGAGGACGAGGGACTGTTTCCCGGCTTCGGCGGCGGCGGCTACGGTTCTCAGATAGATTTCCGTCTTGCCGCTGCCCGTCACGCCGTGAAGCAGGAACACGCCGCCCTCCGCGTCGAGCGCCTCTCCTATGCGCGAAAACGCGGCCTGTTGTTCGTCCGTCAGTTGGGGCGGCACTTCGGCGGAAGCGTCAATGATGGGCTCAGGCCTCCGCGCCCGTCCCTGTTTTGAGGGCGAACCCGCCGGCGCGAAGCAGGCGAGCGCTTCGATATACCGGCAAAAATACCGCCGCCGCATCCATGCCGCGAGCGTGACCGAGGCTTCGTCTATCGATTCGCTGGCAATGAGTTCCGCCGCCTCGATGATTTGCACCCCCTCGAGTTCCTCGGGGAGTTCGTCGAAGAGCGCCACCACATAGGCCGCGCGCGGCCTACCGCCGCGAAACGGCACTTTCAGCAGGCTGCCGACGCGGGCTTCGTCAAAGGGGCAGGCGTAGGTAAAGGGCCGGTCCACCTTGTCGCTCTTTGCGTCTACAATCACGTCGGCGTACTTCATCGGCCGCCCATGCCTCGTACTTCGCCCGTCCCCTCCGCGCGGCGCGAAAAATCACAGCCGCAGTAATTCTGCCGGTAGAGGCCATAGGCGCGCGCAAGCTCCGCCGAGCGCCGCGCGCCGTCGTTCTTCTTGAAATCTTCGGGGTGAAACGTAAGGCCGAATTTCATCGCGAGCCGCGTCCCGATGTCGCGGATAAGCGCGTGATTCTTGTGCGGGCTTACAGACAGCGTCGTCGTAAACCGCTCAAACGCGTGAAGGGCCGCGTATTCGGCCGCGCGCTGAAGCCGCATCTCGAAGCAGAGGGCGCAGCGCGCCCCGCCTTCGGGCTCCGCTTCAAGCCCGCGTACGCGCGCGAAAAATTCCCCCGGCTCATAGGCGCCGATGACGAGCGTCAGCTTCCGGTCCGTGTCCGGCGACATATTATACCTGTCGACAAAACGGCGCTGGGCCTCAAGCCTGCGCTCATATTCGTCCCTGTCGGTAATATTCGGGTTGTAGAAAAACAGCGTTATGTCAAAACGCGCGGCCAACCGCTCTACCACCGCCGTGCTGCACGGGCCGCAGCACGAGTGCAGCAGTATCGCCTGCCGGGCCACGGCAAGCATATGCCCCTCCGTCAGGACCGCGCCGAAAGGCTGTTCATTCGTTTCCAGGACCTGCGGCATCATCTCACTCGCCGCCCTCGTTCCCGGCTCCGGCGGGCTCCGCCGCCTCACTGACCCTTTCCGCGGCCGCGGCCGGCCGCGTCGTCTCATCGCCTATCATGCCATCCTTATAATGCTTGCGGCAGAGCGACACATATATCTCGTTGCCGCCGACGAGGATCTGCTCCCCCTTGCGCACGAACTTCCCGTCGATGACGCGCGCCACCATCGTCGCCTTGCGCCCGCACCAGCAAATCGTCTTGATCTCCTCTATCTTGTCCGCATAGAGCAGCAAATATTCGGAGCCCTCGAAGAGCTCGTTCTTGAAATCGTTCTTCAGCCCGTATACCATAACGGGAATGCCGAAGCCGTCCACGATTTCCGTCAGTTCCACCACGTGGTGTTTCTTCATAAACTGGCCCTCGTCCACGAGCACGCAGTCCACCGCCGCGACGCCGTTTTCGGCGAGAAACAATTCGAGCAGGTTCGTATCGTCCCCGAACCCTACCGCGTCCCGCTCAATGCCGGCCTTTGACACCACCTTGCCCGTGCCGTAGCGGTCGCCGGCGCGCGGCGCCAGAATCAGGGGCCGCTTTCCGCGCTCCTCATAATTATGCGCGACCTTGATAAGTTCGAGCGTCTTGCCCGCGTTCATCGTGCTGTACCGGTAATATAACTGTGCCATTATTTTATATGCCCTTTCCCTTCCATCAGAGTATGTCGGAGAGCAGTTTCGCAATGCCCTCCTTGAACCGGATAAGGTAGGACCGCTGCGCGTAGAGCTGCCGCGTCAGTTCGTGGCAGTCGTCCATATCCTGTTCGAAAATCGCCTCGAGGTTGAACGCTTCCTCCGGGTCGTAGATAAACGCATTCGTCTCAAAACTCAGCTTGAAGCTGCGCGCATCGAAATTCGCCGAACCCACGGAGCATACCTCCCCGTCCACGGAAATCGTCTTCGCGTGCAGGAAACCCCTGTCATAGATAAACACGCGCACGCCGCTTTTCAGCAAAAGCCCGCAGTAATAATATGTCCCCCAGTAGACAAACATATGGTCCGGCATGCTCGGTATCATGATGCGCACATCGACGCCCGACTCCGCCGCGTTCACGAGCGACTCGAGTATGCTCGTATCGGGAATGAAATACGGCGACTGGATATAGATGCGTTTCTTCGCCGACGTCATCATCTTCAAATAGGCGTGCTTTACCTCCTGACGCGAGGTATCGGGCCCGGAACTGACGATCTGCACCGCCGTATTACCCGCCACGAGGGCGCCCTCCCTGAAATCGTAATCTATCGGCGCGTCATCGCGCGACGCGAGCCGCCAATCGAGCAGAAACCGCGCGTTTATCTCGCCGATACAGCTGCCCATCAGCCGCAGGTGCGTATCGCGCCAATAGCCGAAGCGCGGCTTACGGCCGAGGTATTCGTTTCCGATATTGAAACCGCCGAGATAGCCGACCCGCCCGTCTATCACGCATATCTTCCGGTGGTCGCGGTAATTGAACCGCAGGTTCAGGTACTTGAATTTCGGCGGGAAGAAATAGGATACCTTGCCGCCGGCCGCCGTAAACTCCGCAAGCACATGTTCCGTCATGCGCCGGCTGCCGAGGGCGTCGAGCAGGAAGCGCACCTTTACGCCCTCACGGGCCTTCGCCGTCAGCGCGTTGACAAGCCGCCGCCCCGCCGCGTCGTTCTTGACGATGAAAAATTGAATGTTGATGAATTCCTGCGCGTCCTCAATATCCGCAATCAGCGAATCGAACATGAGGTTCCCGTCCGTCATAATGGACAGGCGGTTGCCCTGCGTCAGGTAGGACGCCGCGTAATTCTGGTTCAGGAGAATAAGTTCCTTCCATGCGGCGACTTCCCGCTTATGATACGAAAATCTGTCGTGCCGCACCTCATCTATCTGGTCGAGCAGTTCCTTCTCTATCGTCTGCCGCTCATACTTCGTCAGCTTGAACAGCCGCCGCCGCGCGATATTCTGCGACAGGAGGAAGTAGAGTATAATGCCGCCGATGGGTATGAGGAACAGCACCATGATCCACGCAAGAGTCGCTGCGGGGCTCTTGCGCTCAAGAAAGACTATCGTCAGCGCGATGACGAAATCTACGACATATACCGCAAAAAGCAGCGTTTGTAACCAGGTGATATGCACAACTACTCTCTCTTATATTACAAAAAGCCGCGGCCGAAACGGAGCCGGCCGCAACCTCGGGACAAAGATTGACCTCTCTTGGATTTCGGGCGGCCTTTACAGTATGGCGTCGAGTTTCTGCGACAGCGTCGCCTTGTCTATCACGCCGGTCACGCGGTCCTTCTGCTCGCCGTCCTTAAAGAACAGCAGCGTCGGGATGCTCATGACCTTGTTGTCCACCGCGATCTGCCGCGCGGCGTCGATGTCGAGCTTCGCGAACGAGACCCTTCCGTCGTACTCCTGCGCCGCTTCCTCAAATACGGGCGCCATCATCTTGCACGGCCCGCACCAATCGGCATAGAAGTCCACCACCACCACACCGCTCGCTATCGCCTGCGCGTAATTGTCATCCGACAAATGTTTTATTTCACTCATTACCTTATCCTCCGTAGTTCTGTATTGAAGTTTTTTCTCTTACACTCATACTATTATACACTAATTACTACGCGAGGCTACCCGTAAAACTGAACGTATTCACGCCCGTAATGCGCACCGGGACGATGCGCCCTATCAGCTCTGCGCCGCCGGATTCCGGGGCGGGCAGATTGACGAGCTTGCCGCCGGGCGTCCGGCCCGAGAGCATATCCGCGCGCGTCTTGCTGAAATTTTCGATAAGCACGGGCTCCGTCCGGCCGACGTAGGCGCGGTTCTTTTCGAGCGTTATCTCATTCAGCCGCGCCACCATGCGGTCGAAACGCGTGTGTTTCACCTCTTCGGGGATCTGATCCGCATAACCTGAGGCGGGCGTCCCGCTCCGCGGGGAATAGAGAAACGTAAACGCCGAATCAAACCTGACGCGCTCAATGACGTCCATCGTCTCCTCAAAGTCCGCGTCCGTTTCGCCCGGAAAGCCGACGATCAAATCCGTCGTGATTGCAATGGCGGGATTCGCCGCGCGCAGCTTGCGGACCAATTCGAGATAGCCCTCCTTCGTATAATGCCGGTTCATGCGGCGCAGTACCTCGCTGCTGCCCGACTGAATAGGCAGGTGAATCGCGGGGCAGAGGTTCGGCAGCTCGGCGTAGAGCCGGATCAAGCGGTCCGAAAGGTCCTTCGGGTGGGACGTCATAAAGCGCAGACGCTCGAGGCCCGGCGTACCCGCGACCATGCGCAGCAGTTCCGGGAAATCCGTCTCCTGCCCGTCCGCGCGGGCGCCGCGGTAGGAGTTCACGTTCTGGCCGAGCAGGGTGATTTCCCTGACCCCGTCCGCGCACAGGTCCCCTGCCTCACGCGTAATCATCTCCGGCGCCCGGCTCTTTTCGCGGCCGCGCGTATACGGCACGATACAGTAGGTACAGAAATTGTTGCAGCCGTAGATGATATTCACAAAGGCCTTGAACGCGTACTCGCGTTTCGCGGGTAGTCCCTCCACTATTTCCGGCATATCGTCCGCCGTATGCCAGGCGCGCCGGCGCGCCGTCTCATTTGACTCTACGCGGCGAAGAAGTTCCGGCAACTCCGCGATATTCTGCGTGCCGAAAACGATGTTCACCCAGGCGAATTTCTCCTGTATCTCCTTGCGGATGGGCTCCTGCTGCATCATGCAGCCGCAGACCGCGACGATCCTCGACGGGTCGCTTTCCTTCGCCTTCTTGATTTGCCCGAGCACGCCGAAGAATTTATTATCCGCGTTCTCGCGCACGCTGCACGTATTTATCACGATAAGATCGGCGTCCCTGCCGCCCGCCTTCGTATAGCCGTGTGTTTCGAGCATACCCGCGATGGTTTCGGAATCGCGCTCGTTCATCTGGCAGCCCATGGTTTCGATATGGTAGGTCTTCACGTGAGATTCTTTCTGATTTCCTCGATTTTTTCGAGCCATTCTTTTACGCGGGCTTCGCGGCCCTGATCCGTCGGATAGTAGTATTTACGGCCCGCGAGCTTGTCCGGCAGGCACTGCATATTCGTCAGCTTTTCGTTCGTATTATGCGCGTATTGATAGCCCTTTCCGTAATCAAGCTCCTTCATAAGCTTCGTCGGCGCATTCCGTATCACGAGCGGCACCGGCTCCGCTATGGTTTCAAGGGCGTCGGCTTTCGCGGCGCCGTAAGCCGTATAGAGGGCGTTTGACTTCGGCGCGAGCGAGCAGTAGATGACGGCGTGCGTCAGGTGGACGCTGCATTCGGGCATCCCGATATAATGGCAGGCCTGATACGCGTCAATGCAGACCGCGAGCGCGTTCGAATCCGCCATACCGATGTCCTCGCTCGCGAACCGCGTGACGCGGCGCGCGATATAGAGCGGGTCCTCGCCGCCCTCGAGCATGCGCGCGAGCCAATAGACGGCCGCCTGCACATCGCTGTTCCGCATGGATTTGTGCAGGGCCGAGATGATATTATAATGTTCCTCGCCCGTCTTATCGTAGAGCAGGAGCTTGCGGCTGATGCTCTGTTCGACGAGTTCGTC
>JAITEX010000107.1 GCA_031281765.1 Eubacteriales Family XIII. Incertae Sedis bacterium
CATATGGGCATCGTCGCGGGCATCGAACTCGGGTATCAGCCGAACAGGTAAGCCGGAGCGTAATAAGTACCGTACTGATAAGAAGGAGGATAGTCATTATGCGTGACAAAATTCTGACCGCCGATGAGGCGGTGGCAAAGATAGGGGACGGCGCGACCGTTATGGTCGGAGGCTTTATGGCCTGCGGCACTCCGGAAATCCTTATCGACGCGCTCGTGAGGAAGGGTTCGAGAAACCTGACCATCATCTGCAATGACGCGGGCGTTCCGGGCCGCGGCGTCGGCAAGCTGCTCACGAACGGGCAAATCAAGAAGCTTATCGCTTCGCACGTGGGGCTGAACCCCGAGGTGGCGGAGCGAATGAATACCGACGACCCCGACCGCAAGCTGCAGTGCCAGCTCGTACCGCAGGGCACGCTCGCAGAGCGCATCCGCTGCGGTTCGACGGGCCTCGGCGGCTTTCTGACGCCGACCGGCGTCGGCACCGTCATACAGGGCGGCCGCATAGCCGACCCGAACGGCGGCGACGATCTCATCGATGTCGAGGAAAAGCAGGTCATCAACGTTGACGGCAGGGATTACCTGCTCGAGAAGCCGCTGCGCGCGGATTTCGCGCTGATTCGCGGCAACAAGACGGACAAATTCGGCAACACCTGGTATAACGGCACGACGCGCACCTTCAATCCGATGATGGCGGGCGCGGCCGACTATGTCATTGTGGGCACGGTCGAAATCGTTGAAATCGGCGAGATAGACCCGAATAATGTCGTGACGAGCGGCATTATGGTAGATGCAATCGTAGGAGGTGAAAAACCATGGCAGATTTGAAAGATACAAGGGACCCGAAGACCATTATCGCGGCGCGCATCGCGTCCGAACTGAAGGATGGCGATGTGGTGAATCTCGGCATCGGGCTGCCCGAGCAGGTGGCGAACAATCTTCCCGAGGGCGTCGAGCTTGTCCTGCAGTCCGAGAACGGCATAATGGGTATGGGGCCGGCAGCTGAAGGCGGTAAGGAAAATGTCGATATAGTGAACGCGGGCGCGAAATACGTGACCGTGAACCCCGGCGCGATGTTCTTTGACTCGGCGACTTCGTTCGGGTTTATCCGCGGCGGCCATGTGGACGCGACGGTGCTTGGAGCGATGGAAGTCGACGAAAATGCCAATATCGCGAACTGGATCATTCCCGGTAAGATGGTGCCCGGCATGGGCGGCGCGATGGATCTCGTCGTCGGCGCGAAGAAGGTCATCGTCGGCATGATCCACACGCAGAAGGGTGCGCCGAAGATTTTGAAACAGTGTACGCTGCCTTTGACGGCGGTCGGCGTGGTCAGCGAAATCGTGACCGAGATGTGCGTATTCGAGTTCATTGATGGCAAGCTGACGCTGACGGAGCTTCACCCCGACCATACGGTCGAGGAGGTGACGGCCGCCACCGCAGCCGGATTCGCAGTAGCCGATGATTTGAAACCGATGATTTAACAGGAAACTGAAGGAGGAACAATAATGGATTTTCAACTGACAGAAGAACATGATATGATTCGCGACACGGTACGTGACTTTGCGGAAAACAGGTGCGGACCGGGCGCGGAGGAGCGCGACGAAAATGAGGAATTCCCGGTAGATCTGTGGCATGAGGCTGCGGAGCTCGGGCTTTCCGGCATTACCTTCCCCGAGGACTTCGGCGGCGCCGGCATGGACTATATCTCCTATGCCATCTGCGTCGAGGAGCTTTCGCGCGTGGATCCGTCCATGGGCGTCACGATTTCGGCGCATTCGAGCCTCGGTTCCAACCCGATCAACCTCTTCGGTACGGATGAACAGAAGGAAAAGTATCTGACGCCGCTCGCCACGGGCGAAAAACTCGGGGCTTTCGGTCTGACGGAATCCATGGCGGGGACCGACGCGTCCGGTACGCGCACGACGGCGGTGCTCGACGGCGACGAATATGTTATCAACGGGTCAAAGCTCTTTATCACAAACGGGTATTATGCCGATACCTACGTGATAACGGCCCAGATGGACAAGGAGAAGGGCAACAAGGGCATCTCGATGTTCATCATCGAAAAGGATACCCCGGGATTCACGTTCGGCAAGAAAGAGAAGAAGATGGGTATCCGTTCGTCGGCCACCTATGAGCTTATCTTTGAAAACTGTCGCATCCCGAAGGAGAATATGCTCGGAGAGCAGGGCAAGGGCTTCAAGCAGGCGCTTACCACGCTTGATTACGGCCGCATCGGGATCGCGTCGCAGGCGCTCGGTATCGCGCAGGGCTCGTATGAGTTGGCGCTGAAATACTCGAAGGAACGGACGCAGTTCGGCAAGACGCTGTCGGAATTCCAGATAACGCAGTTCAAGCTCGCGGACATGGAAATCAAGATCGACGCGGCCCGGCTGCTCGTCTACAAGGCGGCGTGGATCGCTGACGCGCACCACACCGAAGGTTCCGGCGTTACGGCCGCCGACGTATCGAAATCGGCCGCCATCGCGAAGACCTTTGCGTCCGAAACGGCGAATGAGGTGGCGCGCCAGGGGGTGCAGATCCTCGGCGGATACGGTTATACGCGCGACTACGCGGCGGAACGCTTTATGCGCGACGCGAAGATCACGGAAATTTACGAGGGAACGAGTGAGGCGCAGAGGATGGTCATTGCCAGCCATATTTTGAGGGATTGAAAGGAGAATTAAAATGAATATAGTTGTTACGCTCAAGCAGACGTTTGATACGGAGGCGAAGATTGCGCTGAAGGACGGCAAGATCGACGATGCCGGCGTCAAACAGATTATCAATCCTTACGATGAGTTTGCCATCGAGGAAGCGCTGAAAATCACGGAAGCGGACGGCGGCGAGGTGATTCTCGTCAGCGTCGGCGGCTCCGAAACCGTTATCCGCACGGGCCTTGCGATGGGCGCGGACCGCGCCGTTATCGTCAGCGATCCCGAACTTGCGGACGTGGACGAATGGGCTGGCGCCGAAGCGCTCGCGAAAGCCATCGGTACGCTCGAATATGATTTCATCATCGGCGGGCGCATCGCGGTGGACGACGGCAGCGCCCAGGTCGGCATCCGTCTCGCGGAAGCCCTCGGCATCCCGTCGGTCAGCAGCATTCTGAAACTTGAGATTGCCGACGGCAAAGCGACCGCGGTCAGGGAAATCGATGGCGGCACGGAGACCATCGAGGTTCCGCTTCCCTCCGTTCTGACGGCGCAAAAGGGCCTCAATGAGCCGCGCCTTCCGAGCATGAAGGGCATAATGGCGGCAAAGCGGAAGGAAATAAAGACGCTGACGCTTGCGGATCTTGGCACTTCCGCCGCAGAGCTTGCGGCAAAGGCGAAAATTACGGATTACAGCCTCCCCACGCCGCGTACGGCGGGCAAGGTCATCCCCGGCGAACCCGCGGAAGCCGCGGCGGAGTTGGCGCGTCTGCTCAGGGAAGAAGCAAAGGTCATATGACACGCCCGTCTTTTTTCCGCAGGGCACGCACATAGGACATTATTATAAAGGAGGAGAAATATCATGTCTCAAGGAATTTGGATTTTTATAGAACACGCAAAGGGCGATATCCGGAAGGTCTCGCTTGAACTGCTGAGCCAGGGCCGCATTCTCGCCGACGAAAAGGGTGAGGAACTCGTTGCCGTCATTCTCGGCAAGGATGCCGCGGCGCTTGCGGATACGGTCGGCGCCTACGGTGCGGACAAGGCTGTCGTGGTCGAGGACGAAAAGCTCGCCGGCTATACGACAGGCGCCTATACTTCCGCGCTGAATACGGTCATCAGGAAGCTCGAACCGAGCGCGCTTTTGCTCGGGAACACCGCCATCGGCAAGGATCTCGCTCCGCGCCTCGCGCAGCGCCTTGGCGTCGGCATGGCGTCGGACGTGACGGGCATCGTTTCCGACGCGGATCATGTCCTCAGCTTCAAACGCCCGGTTTACGCGGGCAAGGCCTTTGCCGACCTCGTGCTGACCGAAACGCCCGTTATTGCGACGGTACGCCCGAACACCTTCCCCGTGGCCGGGGCTGACGCGTCGAAAAAGGCCGAAGTCATTACGGAAAACGTAGAAATAGGCGCCGAGGACCTGCGGGCCATCGTCAAGGAAATCGCGCTCGCCGCTTCAGAGCGCCCCGAACTGATCGAAGCCGACATCATCGTGTCCGGCGGACGCGGTATGAAGGGGCCTGAGAACTATGTGATTCTCGAGGAACTCGCTGATGTGATAGGCGCGGCTGTCGGCGCATCGCGCGCGGCCGTTGACGCGGGTTGGATCGATCAGAAGTTCCAGGTCGGCCAGACCGGAAAGACCGTTTCCCCGACGCTGTACATCGCGGCAGGCATTTCGGGCGCCATCCAGCACCTCGCGGGAATGGGTTCATCGAAGGTCATCGTCGCTATCAATAAGGACCCGGAGGCGAACATCTTCACGCTCGCCGATTATGGCATCGTCGGCGACCTGTTCGAGATCGTGCCGCTTTTGACCGAAGAATTCAAGAAATTGAATGCGTGACGGGGAGGGCACATTATGAAAAAAGGCTTTCCTTTACATCCGTATTATGAAAAAATGCCGGACATCGGCAGGAAACTGTCGCGACCGCAGGACGACAACGTCGCTGAAATCAAGGCCGAGGAGGCTAAGGTAGCGGAAGCCATTGAGGTCGTCAAGGCCGCGGGCAAGGACCGCGCCGGCATGAACGACAAGGGCGAATGGGACGTCTGGCAGCGCATCGAATATCTCGTGGACCCGGGCACCTGGTGCCCGCTCCACACGATTTACAATTGGCGCGAGAACGTCGAGGGCCAGTCGAACGTCGTGGACGGCCTTGGCCGCATCGGCGGCAAGTGGGCCATCATCATCGCCTCGAATAATAAAATCATGGCAGGCGCGTGGCTCTCGGGCCAGGCGGACAATGTCCTGCGCGTGACCGACATCGCGAAACGGCTGCATCTGCCCTTAGTGTGGGTGTTGAACTGCAGCGGCGTTAAGCTGAACGAGCAGGAATTCATCTTCCCGGACCGCCGCGGCAGCGGCGCGCCGTTCTTCCGCCATGCGGAACTGCAGAAGCTCGGCATACCTATTATCGTCGGCATCTACGGGACGAATCCTGCGGGCGGCGGTTATCACGGTATCAGCCCGACGATCCTTATCGCGCACAAGAACGCGAATATGGCGGTCGGCGGCGCGGGCATCGTCAGCGGCATGTCGCCGAAGGGCTTTATCGACGACGAGGTCGCCGAGGGGCTTATCAAAAATACGCGTATCTTCAAATCGACGCCTCCGGGGCGCGTGGAGATACATCAGAACGGCACGGGATTCTTCCGCGACGTCTGCGATACGGAAGAAGAAGTGCTCGACGACATCAAGCGCTACATGGATACGCTTCCGGCCTACGACCCGACCTTCTTCCGCGTGGCGGAACCCGCCGAACCGAAGTACCCGGGCAAGGACCTCTACCACCTTGTACCCTTCAATCAGAAACGCGTCTACAATGTCTCCGATGTGCTGGGGCGCATCTTTGACGCGAGCGAGCATCTCGAATACCGTCCGGATTACGGCCCGGAAATGTACTGCGGCCTCGCGAAAATCGACGGCTTTGTCTGTGGCTTTATCGCGAATAATCAGGGCATGATGCCCGCGGGCTATCCGAAGTATGCGGACTATCCCGCTGTCGGCGGCAAGCTCTACCGCGAGGGCCTTATCAAGATGAACGCTTTTGTGACGCTCTGCGGGCGCGACCGCATCCCGCTCATCTGGATTCAGGATACGACGGGCATCGACGTCGGCGATATCGCCGAAGAAGCCGAGATGCTCGGCCTCGGTATGTCGCTTATCTATTCGATAGAGCAGTCCGATCTGCCGATGATGACGGTGGTCCTGCGCAAGGGCTCGGCCGCAGCGCACTATGTGCTCGGCGGGCCGCAGGCAAACAATAATAACGCCTTTACGCTCGGCACGGCGCTGACGGAAATATACGTCATGCACGGGGAAACGGCGGCCGCGGCTATGTACGCGCGCCGGCTCGTCAAGGACAAGGACGCGGGCAAACCGCTCGACGGCACCATAGCGAAGATGAACGAAATCATCGATATGTACGTCGAAAAGTCGCGCCCCATCTACTGCGCTGAGCACGGCCTCGTCGACGAGATAGTCAACCTGCCGGATATACGCAAGTATTGCAAGGCATTTGTCGGCTGTTTCTATCAGAATCCCGAATCCTTCTGCGCGGTCCATCAACAGATCACGCCGCGCATCATAAAAGGCTGACGCCGTGTGACTTTGCTCCCTCAGCAAAGGAACCATACGTAACATTTGGCAGAGCCGCTTCGCAAGAGGCGGCTTTGCCGCTATACAAAGCGCCTGATTGTATGGTATAATGAGGTGTCATGTACGGTTTTCCGTACAATTTCATTTGTTGAGGGACCAATGGAAAAAATCACGCTGCCCCGGAAGGGGCTGAACGTCAGGCAGATGATGAACGCGTCGTTTCGGCTTCTCAGGCCGGACGATTCGCTGAAGACCGTCGTCGAATATTTTCAGGAACACAAGATAAATATACTGCCGGTGGTCGACGAAAGCGAGAAGCTGATTGCGGTCTTTCCAAAGACGCGCCTGTACCGGGCGCTGCTCGAGGGCGCGGCCATCGATTCGCCGTGTGAGAAGTATATGGTCACGGACCCGATTTACATCTATGAGGATCAGGAGTACGACGTTTCATCGCTCGTGCGGCGCGTAACGAACAGCCCCGTCGCGAATGTCGTCGTGCTGAACCGCGCGGGCCGCGTGGTCGGAACCATCGGCATAGCCGAATACCTGCGCGAGTCGCTGAATATGATCATGTCCTCGTCGGCGACGCTCGAATCCATGTTTCGCGTCAATCACGAGGGCATTATTATTACGGACCGCCGCGGGGGAATACTGCGTATCAACCCGGCGGCCGAGCGCATGTTCCGCGTGAGCTTCGAACAGCTGCACGGAAAGTCCCTGCGCGACTGCCTGCCCGAGATAGCGGATTCCCTTGAACCGAATATCGTCGCGCGCCGCATAGTGAAGGGGCTGCCCGTCCTCGCGAATAATATACCCATTATCGAAAACGGGGAGAGGATAGGGTCGAATTACGCCTTTCTCGATATTTCCGAGGCGGAGCGCATGGCCGACGAGCTTGAAATCGTCAAAAAGATGCAGACGACAATTGAGGCGGTCATCAATTCTTCGAACGACGGCGTATTCGTATCGGACACGAACGGCATGGTGCGCTACGTAAACGATAAGGCGCGCATCCTGCTGAACGAGCGCATAGAGGACATCATCGGCAACCCCCTGCAGAAGCTGTTGAATACGAAAGGCCCCGTCAAGAGCTCCGCGGCCGGTACACCTGTGGTAGACGCCCTCGACATCGGCGGAAAGCAGTGTATCGTGACGCATACGCCGTATCGCTCGCGGACGGCCGGCGGCAGCAGCGGCATTGTCAGTACGATATTCCTGAACGACAGCGCCTACGCGGAGGAGCTTGCGCGCCGCTGGTTCGAGATGAACCGGAAGATGGGATACTATCGCCGGGCGCTCGAACAGACCGTGGACAGGGGCAGTAAATTCGATCAGATCGTGACGACAACTCCGGAGTTCGTCAAGATAAAACGCGACGCGCAGCGTATCGCGCGCAGCAGCAGCACGGTGCTGCTGACGGGGGAAAGCGGCGTCGGCAAGAGCCTGTTCGCGCGCGGCATACACGAGGAAAGCCCGCGCGCCAAGCATCCGTTCATCGTCTGCAACTGCGTGTCGATACCGGAATCCCTGTTCGAATCCGAGCTGTTCGGCTATGCGCCGGGCTCCTTTACGGGCGCGCTGAAGTCGGGAAAGCCCGGCTATTTCGAGCGCGCGGACAAGGGAACTATCTTTCTCGACGAGGTCGGAGATATACCGCTGTCGATACAGGCCAAGCTCCTGCAAGTCCTGCAGGACAAGGAATTCGAGCGCGTGGGCGGCACGCGGAAGCAATCCGTCGATGTGCGCATTATCGCCGCGACAAACCGCGACCTGCGCGAAGCGATAGCCCGCAAGGAATTCCGTGAGGACCTCTATTACCGGCTGAATGTCATCGCTTTCCATCTTCCGGCCCTGCGTGAGCGGCGTCAGGACATCGTGCCGCTCGCGGCGACCTTTATTACGAAGTACAACAGGCTTATCGGCTCGCGGATCACGGGCATCAAGGATTCCGCGCGGAAGGTCCTGCGCGAGTACGATTGGCCCGGCAATATCCGCGAACTCGAGAACGCGATAGAGCACGCGGCCAACTACGTGTGGGAGGGCGAGATCGGCGTCGAAAACCTTCCGGACCATATAGCGGGCGGGGTTTCGCTTCGTCCCGCCTTTGACCGGAAACAGCGTGCGGCTACCGGCTCGCAAGCGGCGGGTGAGGTCTCGTTTGAGGAGGCAAAAACCGAGTTTGAGCGGGCGCAACTGCTCGACGCGCTGAAGCAGACGAACGGGAATAAGAGCGCTGCGGCGAAACTGATGAACCTGAGCCGGTCGGCATTTTACGACAGGCTTGCAAAATACGAAATAAAATAGTACAATAGTAGGGCTGTTCCGGACGCAAGACTGCGCCGGACAAAATACCGAAGAAAAAGGAGGTGAGGACGTGGCAGTTCCCAAAAGGAAAACTTCAAAGGCGAAAAGAGACTCGAGGAGGGCCCCGAACATGAAAAAATCGGCGCCGGCGCTTTCCGTGTGCCCGCAGTGTCATAGCTACAAACTCCCTCATAGAGTGTGCCCGGTCTGCAATTACTACGATGGCCGCAAAGTCGTCGAGGATGAAAAGAGCAGCAAATAGACGCTCAAATAATTACAAGACTAATATAAAAAAACGGCTCGCAGGTGCGGGTCGTTTTTTTACGGCGTATAATTTCCAGCTATATTATTTTATCAGCAGTTCCGCAATCTGTACGGCGTTCGTTGCGGCGCCCTTGCGGATATTGTCCGCGACGCACCAGAGGTTGACGCCGCTCTTCACGCTGAAATCGCGCCGGATACGTCCGACATAGACTTCGTCCCGGCCGGAAATATCACGCGCCAGCGGATAGACATTCGCCTCGGGGTCGTCCTGCACGATAAGACCCGGCGCCGTCGCAAGTACCGCTTTCACCT
>JAITEX010000161.1 GCA_031281765.1 Eubacteriales Family XIII. Incertae Sedis bacterium
AAGCACCACGGCCATATCTTCGACCCCGATACGCCGGGCACGGACACCTACCGCTTCAACCACGGCGGCGCGTACGGGACCGTCATCACGGACGACGAATGCTATATGCTCGTAAAACGCGCGCGTACGGATGAAAACGACCTGATGGGGCTCTTCCCGGAAGCCGACCTGATTCTGCTTGAGGGCTACAAGGACAGCCCATGGCCGAAGATAGAAATGCGCCGCGACGCGGCGGTTTCCGTCTGCGATAAGGACAGCATTATAGCCGTTGTGGCGGACGCGGAGCCGAATCCCGATACGATTCTCCCCGGCACGCCGGTATTCGCCTCTTCCGACTTCTCCGGAACCGCGCACTTCATAGCCATGGCCGTCGGGAGCCGTTCCGGCGCGTAAGCTGCGCAAAACGACGCATAGCCAACATATGAGCATTTCTCTTACCCCCTTGTTTCGCCGCGCTTTGTGTTGATTTTGTGATGGAAATGTGTATAATAGTTATATTATGAAGTATGAACTGAATCCGAAAACCAAATATATAATCCGCGTAGCCCTTGCTCTGTTCCTCACCTTTCTCATCTTAGCCGTAGTGACCACCACTATAATAATCAGCGATAACGCCGACAGCGATGAAGAAGAACGCGTACAAGCGTCGTCGGTGGCGACGGCCGATGCCATGCGGTTTGCGCCGCCGGCTGTTTCCGGGGTCATGAAACATGTTGCCGCGACCATCGGTTCCTGCCTCGGCAGGAATTTCATTCCGCAGCCAAAGGACCTGCTTTCATTCCGCTTCGACGCCCGGCGGCTGATATTCGGCGCTGTCGGCGACGCCCTCAAGCTTGAGCTTGTTACGACGCCCGAAGCGGACGTCTCGGGCGTAACGCCGGTCTACACGACGAGCGACGATAAGGTCGCCACGGTCGCCGAAGACGGTACGGTCACGGCAACCGGTTTCGGCAGATGTGTGGTTTCCGCCCAGATGGGGAATCTGAGCACGAGCGCGAACGTGGCCGTCGCGAAGAAGTGGGCGGCCGTCACCTTTGACGACGGCCCCGGCAAATACACGCCGCGCCTGCTTGAAGCCCTGCGGAAACGCGGCATTACCGCAACCTTCTTTGTCGTCGGCAGAAACGGAGTGAGCAAGTCCGGGCAAAGCAGCTTGAATACGATGGCGCTTGACGGCGACGAAATAGGAAATCATACCTACGCCCATGATTACAATACGAAAAACCTGCAGGACGGCCTTGAACAGGCGGACAAGGTCATCTTAAGAGCGACGGGCAAAACTTCGGCGCTTATGCGGCCGCCCGGCGGCATTATAGACCAGTATACGAAGAAATGCGGCAAGCCGATCATCATGTGGACTATAGACCCTGAGGATTGGAAACACCGGGACGTCGACTATGTCACAAAACATGTCATGAAAAAAATAAAGAGCGGCGCCATCGTGTTGCTGCATGATATACATGAGACAAGCGTGGACGCCGCTCTCAGAATATACGACGACCTCGAAGCGGAGGGCTATACCTTTGTGAACGTCACCGACCTGCTCGGCGAACCGGAAGCAGGGACTACGTACTTCAAGGGTCCGGCTGCCGTCCCGACCAAGAAAATCCTCTATTGAAAACGGGATTGCGGCAAGCGCAATCCCGTAGATCCACATTCTTTATTTTGTGAGCGCGTAGGTATCCCGCGCAATGACGAGCTCCTCGTTCGTCGGTATCTTCAGCACCTTGACCTTCGAGTCCTCCGTGCTGATGATCGTCTCCTTGCCGTGGATATTGTTCCGCACGGGGTCAAATTCGATGCCGATATTGCTCAGGTTGCTGCAAATCATCTCGCGCATGGACGGCCCGTTCTCACCGACGCCGGCCGTAAATACGATGGCGTCCGCGCCGTTCAGCTCGGCCATATACGCGCCGATATAGAAGCGGACGCGGTGCGCGAATACCTTCAGCGCGAGAATCGCGCGTTCGTTGCCCTCCGACGCGGCGCCCTCCACATCCCGCATATCGCTGCTGACGCCGGAAATGCCGAGGATGCCGGATTTCTTGTTCAGGATGCTTATCATATCGTCAGCCGAGATATTCAGTTTGTCGGAGACAAAGGAGATGATGGCCGGGTCGAGGTCGCCGGAGCGCGTACCCATGACGAGCCCTTCGAGCGGCGTCAGCCCCATCGACGTATCGATGCACTTGCCGTTCCGTATGGCGGATACGCTCGCGCCGTTGCCGAGGTGGCAGGTGATGATCTTCAGCTCGCTCAGCGGCTTGCCGAGCATGACGGCCGCGCGTTCGGACACGTACTTATGGCTTGTCCCGTGGAACCCGTAGCGGCGCACACCGTATTGCTCATAATATTCATAGGGGATGGCGTAGATGAATGATTCGGCCGGCATGGTCTGATGGAAAGCCGTATCAAAGACGGCGACCTGCGGGGTGTTCGGCATCAATTCGGAACACGCGGCTATGCCGAGAAGGTTCGGCGGATTGTGGAGCGGCGCGAGCTCGACGCATTCTTCCAGCGCCTGTATCACGTCGGGCGTTATCACCACGGATTCGGAATACTTCTCGCCGGCGTGTACCACGCGATGTCCGACCGCGCCGATTTCGTCCATGGACGTAATCACGCCGTAGGTCTCGTTTGTGATGGCCGCGATGACCTGCGCGATAGCTTCCTTGTGGTCGTTCATCGGCGTTTCGATAATGACCTTGTCGTCCTCACCGATTTTCTCATGCTTCAGCACGGAACCTGCGATTCCGATGCGCTCCACGAGCCCCTTCGCAACTAAGGTCTCCTCCGTCATCTCAAGCAGCTGATACTTCAGCGACGAGCTTCCGCAATTGATTACCAATACATTCATTCTGATTTCCTCCGGTATCTACATCAGGGTAAATAACGCCGCAGCGTTACAGGTGTTTTGCGTTACTATTCTATCATAGTTACCTCTGTTTCCGCTAACGTATTGTTGTAATTCTTTTTATTCGGAGAGCAAGCCTGCAAGAACCTTTCGGGAATTATTATTTATAAATTTATCGATATATTCATTGCTATATTTATTGGTATGCGTTATACTTTATTCGGAAACGAGGATAACGGCTATGGCGGCAAACACGATAGGGAAATTGATTTCTATATCACAATTCAATAAAGGTATGGCTTCGCAGATTTTTGAGCGCTTAAAGAGCGAACATGAACTGATTGTCTTGAAAAACAACGCTCCGGTGGCGGTAGTCCTATCCCCCGACGAATATATGAGATTAGCCGAGGCGGCAGAGGATTTACGCCTGCTACAACTTGCGGAGGAACGGTTGACGTATGACTGGGAAGCGGATACCGTAACGCATGAACAAGTATGGTCCGGGAATGACATTGCCGATTCGGGACTGCCTATTGTTGCGGAGCCCGAAATAGAATGAACGCCTGGACAATAGAGTATATAAAAGAGGCTGTCAACGATATACGCAAGCTCGATAACTCCATCAGGCCGCAAATAAAAAAGGGAATCGAGAAAGTCGCGAAAAATCCGGTTGCGAAATCTGAGGGCGGCTACGGAACACCCTTAAGCAATTTTCAGGGCAATAATTTATCGGGATTGTACAAAATAAAGTTTCGAAATACCGGTATCCGGGTAGTATACGGATTAAAGAAAAAAGCAAATACAATGATTATCGTTGTTGTGGCCGCCCGGGCGGACAATGAGGTTTACCATCTGGCGGAGAAACGCAAAAAGAGCGTTAAAGCGACGTGAACTGTTTCGGAAAAATTTTTGTGTCGTCGTAGCCGGCGAGGGCGCCGGTCTGCAGTATGCGGTAGAGGGCGGCGGCGCGTCTGTCGAAGCGCGCTACCGGCGTGAGGTCGGGCGCGTCCTGACCTGTTTTTCCTATTTGTTTGTTCGGGTTTGTGATGACGGGTATGCGCGCGGTCTTCCGCGCGCGACGCAGGAGGCGCGCCCCGCCCTCGCCGAACGCGAGCACGCGCGCGTAGACGCCGGCCGCTTCAGCCGCTGCCATATCCGCTTTTGTAAGGCCCACCACCGTATGCGCGATAAGCCGTTTGACGCGCGTCTCAGTATAGCGGCGCGTCTTCGTATATCTGATGGCTTCCTGAAGCGAAGACGCCCGGTTCGCGGCGGCGATCAGCCGGTTTTCAAGTCCTTCCGTCGCGCTGAATACCTGCGCAAGCTCCTCCGGCCCACTTGTCGCGATTCTATAGAGCAGCAGCTGCAGTAAAGTCTCCTGCTTGACAGGCGTGACGCCGCGGGCCTCATATTCCGAGATGACGTCCCGCGTCGCTTCGGGCAGGTACGCGGAAATATCTTCGCCGGCGGCGAGCAGGGAGCGCAGAGCCGTCCCTCCCGCCACGCCCGCGCCCGCATCAATCCCGTCTTCCGCGCAAGCAAATCGCTTGACAGCGACCGGCTCTATCGCGCTGCCGACCGTTATCAAACGCCGCAGATATTCCGCCCCGAGTATGTCGTTCGGCTCCGCAAGTATGCGTGAGATGTCAGACCCCGCCGCCTTGCCGCCCGCCGCCCCTCTCGCGGCGCCCGCGACGGCCCCTGCCGCGTAAGCCCGCGCGCGCGGATAGGACCAGCCTTTCTCCATCCCCGCCCGGATATGCGCGTTCAGCGCGGGCCCGTCTTCCGCGAGTATGCGCGCGACCTCCGTCAGCGCGACGAGATCGCCGCACTCGCTGCCAAACGAAAGATAGTCCACGCAGCCGAG
>JAITEX010000169.1 GCA_031281765.1 Eubacteriales Family XIII. Incertae Sedis bacterium
TCCATCAATTCATCCGCTTCCGCGAGCGTATATGCGGTCACGCTGTGCTGCAGGGCAATGCCGCGCCTCGCGGCCGCGTCCACGACAGCGCCGTATACGGCGGGGCTGAAATAGAGCCCTCCCTTTGCCGCCGCCACGGGACCCGCTCCGATGCTGATTCCGTCGTCTGGCCCTTCCGTACCGTCCGCGCCTCCTATATGGTACGCACCCACCGCAAGGGCCGCCTCCGCATCTAAGCCTTCATAAGCCGAAATGCCGGTGAACGGTTCATTTCCCGCCGGGCGAAAGAGGAAGACGAGGGGATTCTCCGGCGCGCCCTCCGCCTTTATAAGGCTCATCGTTTCGAGCAATATCCGCGCCCCGACGAGATTCGCGTCGAACGCGAGGACGGCGCCGGTCACGCAGCCCCCGCTTCCCGCGCCATCAAAAGGCGCGGCATCCCGCACGACGCGATCGCCCGCACGCACAGAGGCGGCGGCTTCTTCCGCATTCTTTGCGCCGACATCGATAAAGAGATTTCCGAACGCGTTCCCGCCGCCCGCGGCGGGCTTCGCGCCGGCGCCGCTCTCAAAGCCCGCCGTGATGACGCCCTTCAGGCCGCTCTCAAGGCGGACCCGCGTTCCAACTAACCCCTTTTCCTCGAGGTATCCCGTTGGCATGAAACGGATGGCGCCGCTCTTTTCGATTGCCGTCACCACGAAACCGCGGGCGTCCGTATGCGCGAGGAATACGAGCGGACGGCCGCCGCCTCCAATCTTTGCGATGATAGTATGCCCGCCGTCAATCACAACCTCGTCAGCTAAGGCGCGAATCCCGTTTTCGAGCCAGGCTGTCCAGGCCGTGCCTCCGGCGACGCCCGCCGAGGGAAGCGCGGACGCGGCGCTTACGCTTTCAAAAGAATTTATTCCCACTCTTTTCTTTTCACCTCCACTTACAAACCCCGTTCCGGGGAGCCTTCATGAACCATCCCTGCACCTGCTCGCGTCCCCTTACAGCCCTTCGCCGGATAACAGCACGGCGTTCAGCAATTCAGCTGTCCGTACCACGTCGCCCGCGTCGTAAACTCCCGCAAGGGCAGTTTCATATCGCACCGGAAGCGCAAGGGCCGCAAGGGCCGCGTCATGCCCCGCCTCATGGAATTCGCCAATACCCGGGAACCTGCCCGCCTGCGCGACAATCTGCAAGGGTATGTTTTTTTTCGACGCGAGCGCGCGAATCCTCTGCGAGAAATCGCGGTCCGCTACGCTATATGCGCCGCGCAGCACGAGAGCCGCGCCCGCACCGGTAGAGGGCGCGATGTTCCTGCTGAAATCAATGTGCTTCCCGGACGTCCAGCCGTCCCGCGCGCGCACGGAACCTGCAATGAGCACGCGGCGCGGCTCTACACTTTTAACAGCCGCCTGCATGCTCTGCGCGCTTCGGCTCTGTCCCGTCGGGAAAACGAATACGATCTCCCCGCGCGCCCCACTTACCGGTAGTGAAAACAGGGCTTCCAACATGACAAGCTTGCCGCCAAACCCGTAAACATACGGCGCTATGACGCTATCCGCCACGCCCGAGGGCTCCGGCTTGCCGGACAGAATGACAGGATCCCCCACCGATACCTGCCGCAGGGCTTCTTCCGCTGACGCAGCGCCGATGTCCGCTGTGACAAGCCGTTCGCCGCTCTCCTTGTCCGTTTCCTCGCCAAGCACGCCTGCGAAACTTTTGCCCTCCGCCGTCCCAACGGCAATTTCGGCGCCGGGCGCAACATCACCGTCGAAACCATCTATATACAGAAGACCGTTCTTCCCAATGCCGGCAATATTGGCGGGAGCGGGGTTGCCGCCCGCGTATACGAGCGTCACCGGCCCATCCCCGCGTCTCAACGTAACGACCGCCTCGTTCAAGGCGTTTATCTTCACCTCATCCGCGAAAGGTGCGGCTATTTCGGTGATTTCACGCGCGAACGTTTCGCGCCCGCACCCGTAAGCCGAAAGCAACCGTTCATGCAGAGCGGCAATCCGAGCCGCGGTGTCCGCGCGGTCCTGCCTCAACCCGTCACTCATCGCCTTCACCTGCCTTTCCCCCCGGCCCGTCGGCCGGCTCCGTCCCTGTCAACGTCTCATCCCCGGATTCCGGCGCCCTTTCGAGTATTTCGCCCGCGCAAGCGACCACCGTTTCGAGCAGATCCACGCCGCTCTCTATGTCGGACAGCGCCGCCGTTTCGAACGGCGTCCTGAGATGGCGCACGGGCGTATCAACTTCCAAGAGCTTCGCCTGCGGCGCGCCCTCCAGAAACCCGTACAGCCGCGCACTGATGACATCGGAGGAGAAGAACCTCGCGTGTGCCGCTGCCGCTTCACGCGCGAACGCGCGGTCGGAAAAGGCATATCTATCGCGTATCGCAATCCCCGCGCCTTCGCCGAGCGCCGCACCGCGCTCGTGCGCGGATACGCCCGGCAGGTCAAGCGCCTGAACGACGCTCACGGAGACCGCCGCCCCGGGCTTTAACATGCGTCCCGCCGATGTCGTGCCCGAACTCCCGATAAGGGTTCTGGTCGTAAAAGCGAACCACGTATCATAGGGCAGTTCACGTTCGAAAAGCGTGAGCAGCTGCGAGCAGGGAATACGCGTTTCAAAAGCTTTCCCCGCAACTCTGCCGCCCGCGAGTTCAAAAAACTCTGCGTCGAGCACGACAGGATCCCCGACGCGCGCGACCTTCTCCGCGTCCTTGTCCGAATCTCGGCTGATGTCCATCAGCAGTTTATCCGTCTCCGGGTACTTGCCACGTTCCTCGCGCGTCGTCAGATGGATAGCCTTCGCGGGTACGACGCCGCGCAAGCCGTTCCGCGCGAGCTTCAGGCGCTTTCCGAACAGAACCGAGGGCGGAAACGCCTCGTCCACCGCTTCGATGCGCAGCTTGCCGTCAGACTCGATGCCTTTCACAAGGAAGCCTGCCTCATCCATGCCCGCCGCGAGGACGATAGGCTGTTTCGGGGACTTCCGTCCCTTTTTCAGGACAAGCAGGCCGCCGAGGTCCGTTTCACGGATTTCAGCCGCGCTTCCCGCCGTGAAGTCCCGTATGTATTCCCGGACCTCATCCTCGAAATTCGACACGCCGGACAATTCCGAGAGGGTCTTCAGCAGCGCGATCAATTTTTCCCCGGAATCCGTCATTTCCCGCCTCCTTCTCCATCTCCGGCCCGGTATCCGCGCCGGCCCTCATCGTCCTTAAAACGCGTGGCAAAATGCAGGAGCAGCTCGCCTGCCCACGCAATATCCTGCAAGCTCATAATCTCATTGGGCGCATGCATGTAGAGAAGCGGAACGGAAATAACGGCGCAACGGATACCTTCGCCCGTAACGCGCACCGTACCGGCATTCGTGCCGCTCGCGTAGGTGATGGCATACGTCCCGTGCGGGATGTCCTTCGCGCGCGCCGTTTCCAGTATGGCCTTTGAAACGACATCGTCGCTGTCACCGCCGAGCGCGATAGCGGGCCCGCCCCCGAGGCGCTTCCCGTCCTCCTTGCTGCCCGGTTCGACATGGCAGACGTCGAGGGCGACAAAGAGCGATGGGTTCAAACCCGCCGCCACCGCCGCGGCGCCCGGGCCTCCGATCTCCTCGCGCACCGTCCCCGAAAACACTATATCCGCCGGAAGCCGCGCGCCGCTTTCCTTCAGCCTGCGTGCGAAGCAGGCGATTGAGAGGAAGCAGGACCGGTCGTCTAAGGCGGGACCGCAGACGCGCCCCTCTGCAATCTCGTAAAGCGCGCCGGCGAAAGCCGCAAAATCCCCGATATGGACCCGTTCCTTGACGAGCTCCGCGGGCATGCCCGTATCGAGCCATAACGTATGCAGGGACGGGACATCGAGCGCAAACGGGTCTCTCGGCAGTGTGACGACCGCGGGAATCCGTTCTCCCGTGCGCGTCGCGATTGAAAAGACCTGTCCCGGCAACAGGCGCTCGTCAAGGCCGATGTCAGTAAAGCCGAGGAAACCCTCGTCAGAGATTCCCGTCACCTGTACGCCGACCTGGTCGATATGCGCGTCAAATACCCAGACAGGCGCGTCCTCAATCCCCGATCGCACGATGCCGACGACATTGCCGCGCTTGTCCGTCCTCACCTCGTCCGTATAGGGGGCAAGCAGCCGTTCCGCAACCGCCGCGGCGCCATATTCGTTCCCCGTCACGCCAAACGCGCCCGAAAGCGCGGACAGCTGTTCAAACAGGGCGTTTTTTTCTTCTTCCGTAATATAATCCGTCATAGTATGGTTAACTCCTTGGGCGCCTTTGTCAGGTTTTCCTTGCCGTTCGGTCCGAGATAGAGGGTATCCTCGAGACGAATTCCGTACTTATCCTTGAAATACAACCCCGGTTCTATCGTCATGGCGTACCCTTCCTCCATAACGTCTTCGCTTTCCTCGTTACACCAGGGCAGTTCGTGTATGTCAATGCCGACATTGTGTCCGATCCCATGCGTGAAATACTCCGCAAGCCCTTCGCGCGCAAATACCTTGACTGCAGCCTCGTGCACCTCGCGGCCGAGCGCGCCGACCTTGAATGCGTCGATCGCCGCCTGCTGCGCCTCGAGTACGAGATTGTAATGAAATTTCTGTTCATCCGTCGCGGAACCGACGAAGAAGGTCCTCGTCATATCCGAA